>NZ_JOPH01000057.1:0-210021 GCF_002153615.1 Gluconobacter sp. DsW_058 | reverse complement strand
TCTGCAAAATATGGACTTCAGAGCCAGAAAGATTCATCATCAATCCAACCCATCAAACCACGGGACTAAACAGCCAGTACGTCGGGTCCACCACCAATTTAAGAAATCGCCGTTTCAAACCGAGTGAGTATTTCTGAGGAGAACAACGGCGCTGCGTTCCTAATGGAACACGCTCCAAAGATTATAATGCGGCCTACCCAGCATAATCCCGGACAGGCCTCGAAAAGGTTCAAGCAGCAGTGCGGGCCGTAACACCCAGACGGAAGCCTTCTTTCTTCAGCGCCTGAATGGATGCTTCAGAATACTTGGCAACCAGCGGCGTTACGTTCCCCGGTGCACACCAGAAGCTCAGCGTCACGGCGACATTGGCCGGACGGGGCAGAAACGAAACGGATGGCGCGGGCGTCTTGAGAACCAGAGCGTCATTTTCAAACAGCCCCAGAAGCAGTGCACGAGCCTTGTCGATATCGTCGTTGTAATCAATCAGCAGACTGACCGACGCCAGAAGTCGCTCTGACTGCGAGCTGTTGATGACAACATTGTTCGAGAGCGTCCCGTTCGGCACATAGACGATGTCATTGCTGGCATCCTGCAGGACGGTGCGGAACATCTCGATCGAAACAACCGTTCCGGTATTACCCGCTGCGGTAATGGAATCACCGACCTTGAACGGACGGAACAGTAGGATCAGCACGCCACCCGCAAAGTTGGCAAGACTGCCCTGAAGCGCCATGCCAACAGCCAGGCCAGCCGCGCCCAGAACCGCGACGAAAGACGTCGTTGCAATGCCAACCATCGAAGCAACGCTGATCAGCAGAAGCGCCTTCAGCAGCAGCCCGACGACACTGAGCAGAAAGCCCCTGAGGGTCGGCTCAATGTTGCTTGCAGCCATCATGCGGCCCATGCCGCGCGTGATCATGTTGATGATGGACCAACCCACCAACAGCACGATAATCGCCAGAACAAGCTGCCCGACGTAACTCAGAAGAGTGGGAAGCCAGCCATAAAACTGTCCCCACAATGTATTGACGTGATTTTCCATGAACCCCTCTGTCGCTCGTTCAGTTGGCACAGCCGTGCCTATAGATGGCTCACAGGGTAGTGGGCTTCCATGGGCGGCTTCAAGTCTGGCTTGAAAAGTTGGTCACCTCTTAATTCACAAATCATCCGGCTCAGAAGGTAGCCTTAGGCAAAGGATAGAAATTTCCATCACGTTCGAGCGAGAGGCGCGTCTGTAGCCCTATGTCACGGTTCCAGAGTGCGCGGCGAACGTTGAGGTCTCTGTACGACAACATTTCGTCGTGCCGGGCGACCCCGGCCGCAAGGGATGGCCGCTGCCCGAACCCGGAGAGAAGCCATGTCTGACGAAAACAGAAGGGTCGTTTATCTTGGCCCCAGTCATGTTGAAGTCCAGCGGATCGACGACCCCAGAATGGAAACACCCGATGGCCGGAAGATTGACCACGGCGTCATTCTCAAGGTCATCTCCACCAATATCTGCGGCTCCGACCAGCATATGGTCCGAGGGCGCACGACAGCGCCATCCGGGCTGGTGCTCGGTCACGAAATTACCGGCGAAGTCATCGAAACCGGATCGGATGTCGAGATGGTTCACAAGGGCGATCTGGTCTCCGTTCCCTTTAACGTCGCCTGTGGGCGATGCAGATGCTGCCGGGAACAACACACGGGCGTATGCCTGACAGTCAATGCAAGCCGCGCGGGTGGCGCCTATGGCTATGTGGATATGGGCGGATGGATCGGCGGACAGGCCCGCTACGTCATGGTTCCTTATGCCGATTTCAATCTGCTGCGCTTCCCTGACAAGGCTCAGGCACTTGAGCGCATCAGAGACCTCACAATGCTGACCGATATTCTCCCCACCGGCTTTCATGGCGCCATCAATGCCAAAGTCGGTGTGGGCTCAACGGTCTACATTGCGGGCGCCGGGCCAGTCGGTATGGCCGCAGCAGCATCGGCACGCATTCTAGGCGCTGCCGTTGTCATGATCGGCGACTTCAATCCTGAACGCCTCGCCCACGCGAAAGCGGTCGGGTTTGAACCTATCAACCTCCAGAACCATGACCGGCTCGGAGACCTCATCGAACAGGTCATCGGGACACCGGAGGTTGACAGCTTCATTGATGCCGTCGGTTTCGAAGCCAAGGGGTATGACGGAAAGGAACAGCCAGCCGTCATCCTCAACCAGGCTATGGAAGTCACCCGTCCAGCCGGTGCCATCGGTATTCCGGGCCTGTACGTAACGGAAGATCCGGGCGCCCATGAAGCTGCGGCGCAGAAAGGCAACCTGACACTCCGGCTGGGTCAGGGCTGGGCCAAAAGCCAGTCGTTCCACACCGGGCAAACACCCGTTCTGAGATATAACCGACAACTGATGCAGGCCATTTTGCATGGACGCCTGCCCATCGCAGATATCGTCAACGCCACCGTGATTTCACTGGAAGACGCACCACGCGGCTACCATGATTTCGATAACGGCGCTCCGCGCAAGTTCGTTCTCGATCCTCATGGAATGCTGAAAAACGCAGCCTGACTCTTACTTTGTGTCATGACCCGTTCCCTGTTGGATCATGACACAAAAACCCGGCTCTTCGACGGAGACCAATCCATGCCCAACGACACGCCTCTGCATTTCTTCACCCTGCTCGGAAGCCTCCGCAAAGCCTCCTCTAACGCGTCGGTTGCGCGCGCCTTGCCCGAACTTGCGCCCGAAGGGGTTTCCATTACTCCGCTCGGATCAATCGGATACTTTCCCCATTACAACGCGGATCTTCAGGACGCAGGCTTTCCGTCCCCCCGTTCTGGCCATGGCGGAACAGATCCAGGCTGCAGACGGCGTCATTATCGTGACCCCGGAATATAATTATTCCATTCCCGGCGTACTGAAGAACGCCATCGACTGGCTCTCCCGCGTAGCGCCTCAACCTTTTAGTGGAAAACCTGTCGCCATCCAGACGGCGTCCCCCGGCATGATCGGAGGGGCCAGAGCGCAATACAACCTCCGACAGAATATGGTGTTTCTGGACGCCATTGTTCTTAACCGCCCAGAGGTCATGATTGGCATGGTCGCAGGGAAAGTAGATCCGGAAACGCTGAAACTGACTGACGAACCTACCTGCAAGTTCATTGCCGGCCAGATCGTTGCCCTTGCTGCATTAGCTCGAAAGCTTAGGAACTGACCCCGCAGAAGGTAAAAGAAAACCCCGCACCAGAAACCTGATGCGGGGCTTTCAGACTTTAATCGATCGAAGCAATCAGGCTGAAAGCTTGGACAGATCTTCCTGCACATAGCCAATGACCTTGGCATATTCGCGGGGAACGATGTGCCAGAACTGCTCCAGCGTATGCTCCCAGCAATGCAGCAGGTCCGCGGCGTAAGTGCTGCCCGTTTCTTCCACATGCTGCTCGACCAGCGTGCGCAGTTCCACATCCCAACGGCTACCCGGCTGCACGCGGTTCCACATCACCGTGTCCGGATTGATGCGGGATTCAAAGCGATTCTTCGGATCAAGCACATAGGCCATGCCGCCCGTGAAGCCGGCACCGAAGTTATCGCCCGTTTCACCGAGGATCACGACCTTGCCGCCGGTCATGTACTCGCAACCGTTCGAGCCACAGCCTTCAACTACAGCCGTCGCCCCGGAATTACGAACCGCGAAACGCTCACCAGCCTGACCCGCCGCAAAGAGCTTGCCACTCGTTGCACCGTACAGAACCGTGTTGCCAATGATCGCGTTCTCTTCCGAACGCCACTGGGACGACGGAGACTGACGCACAACGATCGTCGCACCCGAAAGCCCCTTACCGACGTAATCGTTGGAATCCCCTTCCACGATCATCTTCAGACCCTGCACCGCGAACGCACCTAGGGACTGACCAGCCGACCCACGAAGCGACAGCGTGAGCTGGCCTTCCGGCAGTTCGTGCATCCCGAACTGACGGGTGATCATGCCGGAAATACACGTCCCGATCGCGCGATGCGTGTTCTGCACGTTGTAGTGCAGATGCAGCTTCTCACGACGTTCGAACAGCGGGATCGCGTCCGCCACGATCTGTGCGTCCAGCGTTTCCGGAACCTCGTTACGACCTTCGCGGGTGCAATAACGGGCATGTTCACCCGGATCGGCCTGCACCAGCAGGGAGTTCAGATCCAGATCGTCCAGATAATCCGCGCCGCGAGACACCTGACGGAGCATATCCGTCCGTCCAATGACGTCCTTCAGGGAGCGAACGCCCAGATCGGCAAGGATATGGCGGATGTCTTCAGCAATCAGCGTGAAAAGATTGATGACCTTCTCCGGTGAGCCCTCGAACTTCGCACGCAGCTTTTCATCCTGAACGCAGACGCCAACCGGGCAGGTGTTGGAATGGCACTGACGCACCATGATGCAGCCCATGGCCACCAGCGCGGCCGTACCAATACCGAACTCTTCCGCACCCAGCATCGCCGCCATGACAACGTCACGGCCCGTCTTGATGCCGCCATCCGTCCGCAGCACCAAACGATGGCGCAGACGGTTGAGCATCAGAACCTGATGCGCTTCGGACAGGCCCATTTCCCACGGCAGACCCGCGTAATGGATCGAAGACTGCGGGCTGGCACCCGTACCACCGGAGTGACCAGAGATCAGGATGGCATCAGCCTTCGCCTTCGCCACACCGGCCGCAATCGTGCCGATACCCGTTCGGGCAACCAGCTTCACGGTAACGGTTGCCGTCGGGTTGACCTGCTTCAGATCATAAATGAGCTGGGCCAGATCCTCGATCGAATAGATGTCGTGGTGCGGCGGCGGGGAGATCAGCGTCACACCCGGCGTCGCATGACGCAGGCGGCCAATCAGCTCCGTGACCTTGAAGCCCGGAAGCTGTCCACCCTCGCCCGGCTTCGCGCCCTGGGCCATCTTGATTTCGATTTCGCGGCAATCATTCAGATACTGCGCGGTCACACCGAACCGGCCAGACGCCACCTGCTTGATCGCGGAAGACGCATTGTCCCCGTTCGGGCGCGGCTTGGAACGCTCGGCGTCCTCGCCACCCTCACCGGAGTCAGACTTCGCGCCAATCCGGTTCATGGCAATCGCCAGTGTCTCATGCGCTTCGGGGCTCAGAGCACCCAGCGAGATGCCCGGCGCGACAAGACGACGACGGATCTGCGTGATGCTTTCAACCTCGTCCACCGGGATCGGTGCATGAGGTGCCTTGAAGTCCAGCAGGTCACGCAGGGCGACCGGCGGCATCTGACGCACGGCGTCCGCGTAACGGCGATACAGCGTGTAGCTGTTGGCCGAAACAGCGCTTTGCAGCATGTGCACAAGCTGGCCGGAGAACGCATGCGTCTCACCCTGACGGCGCAGCTTGTAGCGACCACCGACCGGAAGGGCTTCAACCTTCTGGTCCCACGCAGCCGCATGAGCCTTCAGGATGTTGCGGGCGATACCCGGCAGACCAATGCCGGAAATACGAGACGGCATCCCCGGGAAAAACTCGGCCACCAGCGCACGGGACAGACCAATGGCTTCAAAGTTGTAACCACCGCGGTAAGCCGAGATGATGGAAATACCGAACTTGGACATGATCTTGAGCAGACCCTTGTCCACTGCCTTGCGGTAACGCTCCATCGCCTCACGCATTGTCATCTGGCCGAACAGGCCACGACGCAAACGGTCCGCGATGCTGTGCTGGGCCAGCGCCGGGTTCACCGTCGTCGCACCAACACCGATCGTCACGGCAATGGCGTGAACGTCGATAGCACTGGACGTCCGCACGTTCAGGGACGTGAACGTACGCAGGGAATGACGCACAAGGTGAACATGCACGGCAGCCGTCGCAAGGATCATCGGCACGGCCACACGATCCGGCCCGGTATTCTCATCCGTCAGGAACAGATGGGTGCAACCGCCACGGACATGATCTTCCGCCTGAACGCGGATCGACGCGATGGCCGCACGCAGCCCTTCCTCGCCGTCCTCAACCGGGAAAGTACAGTCGATCGAGGCTGCGTTCTCACCGCAGACTTTCCGCAGTTCATCAAACTCACCAACCGTCAGAACCGGGCTGGGAAGCTGAAGCAGATCGCACTGTTCCGGACGCTCGTCGAGGATGTTCCCGAGATTACCCAAACGCGTGATCAGGCTCATCACCCGCGTTTCACGCAGGGAGTCGATCGGCGGGTTCGTAACCTGGCTAAAGCCCTGGCGGAAGTAATGCGACAGGCCACGATAGATCTTGGACAGAACCTGAAGCGGCGTGTCGTCACCCATGGAGCCCAGGGCTTCGGCAGCCGTCTCGACCATCGGGTGAAGGATGGTTTCCAGCTCTTCATGCGTCAGGCTGACGGCCATCTGCTGGCGACGCAGCACGTCCGCAGCCATACCTTCCGGCTCGACCACATCCCGCACGATCGGCTCAATATTGCGGATGCGCTTGACCCAAGACTGGAAATCCTGACGGGAGGCCAGCATTTCAAGCAGTTCATCCGGCTGATAGAGGCGACCTTCCTTAAGGTCGAGCGCCAACGTCTGCCCCGGGCCAAGGCGCCCACGACGCTGAATACGCGCTTCCGGCACGCGAACCATGCCCGCTTCCGAACCCACGATCAGCAGGTTGTCATTCGTGATGGAATACCGCAGCGGACGCAGACCCGCACGATCCAGCCCGGCGATGACCCAGCGGCCATCCGTTGCACAGACCGCAGCCGGGCCGTCCCACGGTTCGATAACCGCATTACAGTAGCGGAACATGGCCCGGGCTGCCGGAGAAATCGCGGAGTTCGCACCGCTGGATGCTGGAATGAGCATCATCTTGGCCATCGGCGCGCTGCGGCCACCGAAGGTCATGAGTTCGAAGACGTTATCCAGCGCCGCCGTATCCGAACCCGCAGCCTGCACGACCGGCTTCAGATCCTCCATGTAAGGATCGAGTGCCGCGTGTGACAGGCGCGTTTCGTGCGACCGCATCCAGTTGGTGTTGCCGGAGATCGTGTTGATCTCACCGTTATGCGCCACCTTGCGGAACGGCTGGGCCAGCTTCCAGGTCGGGAACGTATTGGTCGAGTAACGCTGATGGTAGATCGCGAACCGCGAGACGAAACGCTCGTCCAGAAGATCCGGAAAGAAGTCCGTCAGGTTCTCGGCAAGGAACATGCCCTTGTAGATGACAGAGCGGCAGGACAGCGAGCAGATATACAGATCCACCTGCTGACGGGTCGCCTGCTTCTCGATGCGACGACGCAGCACATACAGATCACGCTCGAACTCGTCTTCCGAGCGAGCCAGCGTATTGCGGATCATGATCTGTTCGATTTCGGGGCGCGTCTGGTTGGCTTTCTCGCCAATGCAGGCCGTATCGATCGGCACCTGACGCCAGCCGTAGATTCCGTAACCGAAGTTCAGAACCTCGGTTTCAATAATCTGACGACCGGCTTCCTGCGACGCCAGATCCGTCTTCGGCAAGAACACCATACCGACGGCAATGCGACCGTCGATCGTGTCATCGCTGGAGCTGTTATGAATGGCTTCCGCGAAGAAATCCTGCGGGATTTCGACATGGATACCCGCACCATCGCCCGTCTTGCCATCAGCATCGACAGCACCACGATGCCAGATGTTGCCCAGCGCCTCGATCCCGGCCTTCACAACAGCGCGGGACGGCTTGCCATCCAGAGCAGCCACAAGGCCCACACCACAGGAATCTCGCTCCTGCGTCGGGTCATACAGACCCTTCAGGCGTTCGACGTTCTCAGTGTATTCGCGGATGAAATCGGTGTTCTGTGTCATTCCGCGGCCTCCAGCGCCAGGGTCTCGGTCAGAGAAAGGTGAATTGCATCAGCCGCATCACGGCCGTCCTTGATGGCCCAGACAACGAGGCTCGCACCACGGACAATGTCGCCACCAGCGAACACGCCCGGCAGGCTCGTCTGGAAACCGCCCGGCGGAACCGTCAGCGTGCCCCAGCGCGTCACGGCAAGCTCCGGCTGCTGCCACTGGCCCGGCAGGTCTTCCGGATCGAAACCCAGCGCGCGGATCACAAGGTCGCCTTCAATAATGGAATGCTGGCCCGTGCCTTCGATAGAGCGGCGGCCCGTAGCATCCGGTGCACCAAGACGCATTTTCAGCACCTTCACACCTTCAACCGTGCTCTCGCCCAGAAACTCTTCCGGTGCTGCCAGCCACTCGAAGTTCGCGCCTTCTTCCTCGGCGTTGTAAACTTCCTGACGGGAGCCCGGCATGTTCGCACGGTCACGGCGATAAACGCAGGTAACCTTCTCGGCGCCCTGACGGATAGACGTCCGAACGCAGTCCATGGCCGTATCGCCACCACCGATGACAACAACACGACGGCCCTTGGCATGAAGTGCTGCATCTTCACCGGGGTCTTCGTCATATCCACGACGGTTCGAGGCCGTCAGGAAGTCAATTGCATCCACAACGCCGTTCAGGTTTGCACCCGGAACATCTACGGAGCGCGAACGGTAGACGCCCGTCCCAAGGAACACCGCGTTATGACGCGTCCGCAGATCATCCAGTGAGGTTTCCCCCTCACCCGCACCGATTGGGGTGGAAAGGTGGAAGATGATGCCCTGCTCTTCCAGCAGCTTGTGACGACGGGCCACGACATGCTTTTCCAGCTTGAAGCTCGGAATACCGTAAGTCAGCAGACCACCCACACGGTCCTGACGTTCATAAACATGAACCTCATACCCGCGTGCCCGCAGACGCTCCGCACAGGCCAGACCGGCAGGGCCGGAACCCACGACGCCAACACTGACTTTGAGTTCACGATCCGGCAGGCGCGGTTGCACCCAGCCCTGCTCAAAAGCATTTTCCGTAATAAAGCGTTCGACAGCACCGATCGTGACGCTCTCGAACCCCTTCTGGATCACGCAGTTGCCTTCACACAGGCGATCCTGCGGGCAGATGCGACCGCAGATCTCCGGGAAGGTATTGGTAGCCGAAGACATCTCGTAGGCTTCCTGCAAACGGTCTTCTGCCGTCAGCTTCAGCCAGTCCGGAATGTTGTTACCCAGAGGACAATGCACGGAGCAGAACGGAATTCCACACTGAGAGCAGCGAGAGGCCTGCTCTTCAGCGCGGCTCATCGCAAACCCACGGTAAATCTCTCCAAAGTCTGCACGACGCTCAGCAGCGTCACGCTTCTCCGGAAGGATCTGTGGGTGATTGACGAACTGCAACATCCGTTCGGCCATGCGCCGTGTCTCCTAAAAACAGAACGCACGCCAAAGCGTACGAAATTTGTGGAATACCAGCTATTCCGTCAGTTTGCGCGATAATAGTCAGCAATACTTACCAATATAAAAAAACCGACCTCATAACGTCACTTTTCCTGCGTCAGTGTCACATTTTATAGGTCCGATACGGATCAATCAGGCTTTAGCTGGCGATAAAGCTTACAGATGCTTCCGTTCAGATACCCCGGAACCACCATTCCCAGTGATGCAGGATGGATTCCGAGTGCCTGCAAGGTCTCAGCTCCCGGCTGCACGACATTATCGACAGACATCATGGCCACCTGGTCTCGCGTCAGCAGATGGCCGGGCAACTTCTCCAGAACAGTCGCTTCAAGGCGGGCTATCACTTGCGGGATCGGGAGCAGAATTCTTTTACGACCCGACGCTTCGAGTACGAACGCCATAAGCTCACGCATACTCAGGATATCGGGACCACCGGCCTCAACCGTTAGACCTGCATTCTCCGGTTGCAGAAGTCGTAGCGCTGCTTCTGCAACATCTTCCACAAATACCGGCTGATAATATGTGCGGCCAGCAAAAACCGGCAAAACAGGCGATAGCGCTGCGATCAAGGCGAACAGATTAAAGAAACTGTCGTCCGTCCCGAACACTACAGACGGGCGAAGCAGACGCGCATCAGGAAAAACGTCCCGTACGACACGTTCTGCAGCCGCTTTACTCCGGCCATACGCCCCTGGAGACGTCAAAGAAGCACCAATGGCAGACATATGAACGTAGTGTTTCACACCTGCCAGATGAGCCCGCACAGCTGCGAGCCGAGCACCCTCGACATTAATGCGATGCAGAGTCTGCACATCTGGCGTCATGACAGAGACAAGATTGACGACGGCATCTACACCATCAAACAGACGATTAAGCTGCGCTGCATCATTGACCGACGTTTTCAGGAACTCGACGCGCCCTGTTCCACGCGCTTTTCCAAGCCCCTGAATTTTTTCGGGATTCTGACTCCCCACACGAACGACATGCCCTGTAGCAACCAGCTTTCTCACCAGGCTGCGCCCGATAAAACCACCACCACCAATGACAGCGACCTTCTGCTGCCCGGCACCCGAAAAAAGTTTTTCCATTTCCCTGTTTTCTTTCATTCCAACTGTTGACGCTCTCATTCAGTCAATGTAAACGCCTCTTCACCAACCCGGGATGCCTCAGGAAACTGAAAAAAACCGGTGCTTTCTGAGCCCAGATGGCGGAATTGGTAGACGCGCAGGTTTCAGGTACCTGTGTCCGAAAGGACGTGGAAGTTCGAGTCTTCTTCTGGGCACCACGGACGGTCAGGTTCATAAGAACCTTCCCCTCTGAGTTCATAAAAATTCGGTGACAACAAAATGAGCCAGCAGAACGCCATCCATCTTCATGACGGCGACCTGCCGGAAGATTTTGATATTGGCCCTGTTGTCGCCATAGATACCGAGACCATGGGTCTCAATCCCCACAGAGACCGCCTCTGCCTTGTGCAGCTTTCCGCCGGTGACGGTGAAGCACATCTCGTGCAGATCAAGCCTGTCTCCATGGGCGGCCGTGGCTACGATTGCCCTAATCTCAAAGCCTTCCTTTCGGATGACTCGATTACCAAGCTGATGCACTTCGCCCGCTTTGACGTGGCCGTGCTCCAGAAAGCCTTCGACATCACGATTTCTTCTGTCATCTGCACCAAGATCGCTGCCCGCCTAGTCTATACGTTCACGGACCGTCATGGCTTGGCCTATCTGTGCCGCGACCTGCTTGGCGTCGAGATCAGCAAGCACCAGCAGAGCTCGGACTGGGGCGCTGAAACCCTGACGGACGATCAGAAGCGCTATGCTGCATCTGACGTGCTCTATCTCCATGCCCTGTGGGACAAGCTTGAAGCCATGCTGATCCGGGAAGAGCGCCGGGAGCTGGCTCAGGCCTGCTTTGACTTCCTTTCAGCGCGCACCCGTCTGGATCTTCTGGGCTACGACGAGCCCGACATCTTCGCACACCGCGCGTAATCGCCTACACTGCGCCCCGACATGATAAACCCGGCTACCTCGCCCCTTCCCTCGGCCCTGCACACTCTTGCTGTCGAGCGACAGGGGCTTGAAGCGCTCGAAAGCGCCCTCGGCGGCTCTCTGGGCCAAGCTTTCAGCCACGCCATTGAGCGGATCCTTCTCTGTTCTGGCCGGCTGATTGTCACGGGGATCGGGAAGTCGGGTCATATTGGTCGCAAGATTCAAGCCACCCTTGCCTCTACCGGAACTCCGTCTCTTTTCGTGCACCCCGCAGAAGCCGCGCATGGTGATCTGGGCATGGTGGCGGCAGGGGATGTCATTCTTGCTCTCTCGAATTCCGGCGAAACCACAGAACTTGCCGCAATTCTGTCGTATGCGTCGCACAGACAGCTGGATGTGATTGCCATAACATCCGTCGAGACCTCGGCTCTGGCCCGCGCTGCCAAGATTGCTCTGGTTCTCCCTCCCGCCAGAGAAGCCTGCCCCATGGGATTGGCTCCCACTACGAGCACGCTTCTTCAGCTTGCCCTTGGAGATGCGCTGGCCATCGCCCTTCTGGAAAAACGCGGCTTCACAGCCAACGATTTCAGCGTGTTTCACCCAGGCGGTCGCCTGGGCGCGCGTTTGCGCCCGGTGCGGGAGCTGATGCACACCGGAGAGGCCCTTCCACTCGGGGAAAAATCTCTCTCGCTTCGTTCGGTCATTCTGGAAATGACGCACAAAGCTTTTGGCTGCATGGGCGTGACGGACGAGAATGGCGCGCTGTGCGGCCTCATCACGGATGCGGATCTTCGGCGGGCCCTCCACAGCGATCTTGACACGACCACGGCGGAAGAGGTCATGAATCTCTCTCCGACCACGACAGCCCCCTCGACCCTGGCACAGGACGTCCTTCTTCTCATGAATGCACGCTCCAAACCGATCACGAGTCTTTTCGTCGTTGGCGAGGACGGACGCCCACAGGGCATCATTCACCTGCACGATCTCCTGAGGGCGGGCCTAGCATGACCGACTCGCCCAAGGATGACAAACGCCCCAAACGGGACGACTTTTCAGGAAACCGGAGCGAAAGCCTCGCCAAGCTTGACGCCCTGCGCCGTGCAGCATTCCAAAAGGTACGGACCGCCCCAAATCCGGAAGAGCTGGCCCGCCGCCGCTCTCTTCTGGGGTTCGCCAAATGGGCACTCCCGGGGCTTGCACTTGTTCTGCTGAGTTCAATTGCGGCATGGCCCGAGATCTCTCATCTCGTCAATCAGAACCGTGCCGCTCTGAAAGAAATGGCCCGCCTGCGCGTTGAGAGCGGCAATATGGAAAATGCCGTCTATCGCGGTCTGGACGCCCATAACCACCTGTACATGATCACGGCACGCGTTACGCATCAGGAAGGCCCGGACCGTGTAGATCTGGTTGATCCGGTGGCGGATATCGAGCTGGCAGGCAATTCCTGGGCGCACATCAAGGCGGATCGTGGCGTCTACATGCAGCACGAGCAGACCTTGAATCTGGACGACAACGTGGTGCTTTACCGCGATGACGGGACGCTCATGAACGGCCCTTCCGCCGATATGGACCTGAAGCAGGACGTTATTGCATCCCGCGACTGGGTCCACGCCGAAGGCCCATTTGGCAAGCAGGACGCGCAGGGCTATTTCCTGGACCAGCATGCAGGTATCATGCAGTTTACAGGGCCGGGTCTGACGGTCCGCAACGACGATAACGGCCCCCCTTCCATGGCGGCCCGCCTCCGCCAGGAAGGAGCCAAGACAGAGAAATGATGAGCCGCATCGCCAGACTGCTTCCCGTTGCAGGACTTCTCCTCGCTACCACCGCCACACCTGCCGCTTATGCGGATGGGCTGGATATGTCTCACGGCGAGGCCGTTAAGCTGTTCTGGAAAAACGAGGAAATCTACGACCGGAACGTCCAGACAGTTACCTTGACCGGCGGTGCCCGTGCCGTACGGGGGGATGTAACGGTCGATGCCGATACGCTGATTGGCTATCTGCGCAAGAAAGCGGCTCCACAGGGGCAACCAGCCACACCGCCGCCGGCCGCAAATGGGCAGACGGGTGAAGCCGACCCGATGGGTGGCTCCCTCGAGCTGTACCGCATCGAAGCTCGCGGTCACGTCCATATCTATAACCAGACGGACCAGGGCTGGGGCGACCGTGCCCTGTATGACATGGATCAGGCCGTCATGGTCATGACCGGCAAGAACCTCAAGCTTACGACGCCGCAGGATGTGCTCACTGCACGTGACGTCATGGAATATCATTCCAAGACCCGCATGTCGGTCGGCCGTGGAAACGCAACTGTCACCACCAATGACGGGCGCCAGATCAAGGCTGACGTGCTGGTCTCCTTCAGTGCACCGGACTCCCCTGCACCAGCAGGACAGGCCCAGCCGGCGAAAAGCGACGGCAGCCCTCTCGGTGGCGGCTCTTCCAAATTGGATCGTGCTTATGGCTGGGGCCATGTCGTGCTGCGCACCCCTACCCAGACAGCAACCGGGGACAGAGGCGTCTATGTCTTTGCCAGCCAGATCGCCCGCCTGATCGGCCACGTGCATGTGACGCAGGGCCAGAACCAGAACAACGGGTCTCAGGCTATCGTCAACATGAAGACCGGCATTGCCACGATGCTGCCAGGATCTGACTCTCCTATTCAGGGACTAGTCGTTCCAAACGAAGCCAACAGCAGCCAGGCACCAAAGTGACAGACACATCCCCCTCATTTCCCGTGCTCCAGACCGGTCTGGTCGCCAGCGGGATCGGCAAGACCTACAAAAAGCGGGCTGTCGTCAAGAACGTGTCCATTCAGGTTCAACGCGGTGAGGCCGTTGGCCTCCTCGGACCGAACGGCGCAGGCAAGACGACAAGCTTCTACATGATCGTAGGGCTGGTCCAGCCAGACACAGGCACCATTACGCTGGATGGCGCAGACATCACCCAGTTGCCGATGTATCGACGGGCGCGTCTGGGCGTTGGTTATCTGCCACAGGAAGCCAGCATTTTCCGCGGCCTGAATGTCGAACAGAACATCATGGCTGCGCTGGAAGTGATTGAATCCGATCCGGAAAAACGCGAAACCATGCTGAACGGCCTTCTCGCGGAGTTCGGCATTACGCATCTGCGCCACTCGCCGTCCCTGGCCCTGTCCGGCGGTGAGCGCCGTCGTCTGGAAATTGCCCGCGCCCTGGCCAGCCAGCCGAACTATATCCTGCTGGATGAGCCTCTGGCCGGTATCGATCCGATTGCCGTGGGCGAAATTCGCGATCTTGTGTCTCACCTCAAGGATCGTGGCATCGGCGTGCTGATTACGGACCATAACGTCCGCGAAACGCTCGAGGTCATTGACCGCGCCTACATCATGCATGGTGGTCAGGTTCTGATGGAAGGGACACCGGAGGCCATCGTCGCCAACGAAGATGTGCGCCGGGTCTATCTTGGAGAGAACTTCTCGCTCTAATCTGACGGGATGCTCAGTCCCAGTCTGATACAGCGTCAGTCGCAGTCGCTCGTCATGACGCCGCAGTTGCGTCAGGCGATTGCGATGCTGCAACTGGGCCATCAGGAACTGACGCAATCACTTCAGCAGATTGCGGAACTGAACCCCCTTCTGATTCTGGAATCCACCGACACGGCTCCCAACACAGAGCCCGCGGATCCTGCATCTGAATTGCACGACGATGACCCGGAACGCTTTACTTCGGGTTCGGAACGACCAGAGACTGCAGCCCCCGGCCTCACACTTCATGATGATCTGATTGCCCAGATCCACCTCCAGTTTCCCGTTCAGCAGGACTGTGCCGCCGCTCTTTATCTTCTGGCTTGCCTCGATGAGGCCGGACGATTGCCGGAAGCAGTTTCAGGCCTTGCGGTCGAACTTGGTGTCGAGCCCGCTGCTCTTGAAACTATCCGCCAAGTTCTGATGCGACTGGAGCCTGCTGGTCTTTTTACACGCTCCTTGGAAGAGTGTCTGGCGGTCCAGCTGGAACAGAAAAATCGGCTAGATCCTGCCATGCAAATTCTTCTGGCTAATCTCGATCTTTTATCCCGAAGGGACTGGCGGCTGCTCCGCCAGAAATGTCAGCTCGAACAGGACGACCTGCTCGATATGCTGACAGAAATTCAGGCTCTTAATCCCAGACCGGGCTTTGATCCGCGCCAGCCAGTCTCCCCCATTCAGCCAGACCTGATCCTCCGCAAAAATGGTCCTGGATTCCGCCTGACATTCAATCATCGTCTGCTGCCCCACTGTCACGTGGATCTGGAAATGCAAAGCGCGCTCGACAGTTCAACAGACGCCGGGCGACAGCTACTTGCTTATGCAAGCGAGGCCAATGCTGTCATCCGCGCGCTGGAAATGCGTCGACAGACTATTCTGAAGATCGGAGCAGAAATTGTCCGTCAGCAGGCGACGTTCTTTGAAGAGGGCCTCTCTGCTCTCCGCCCCCTCACCATGCGCGACCTCGCCACAGGCGCAGATGTGCATGAAAGCACGGTCAGCCGGGTTGTGAACGGGAAGTACATAGATACACCCCGCGGCATTCTTCCGCTTCGTATGTTTTTCTCTACGGCTCTTCAGGCCAGCGATGGCTCCACACAGAGTGCCAGTGCCATTCAGCACCGCATCAAAACGCTGATCGCTTCAGAAGGCGATGGCATCCTGTCAGATGATGCCCTGACGACCCAACTTCAAAAAGAAGGGTTCGCCATCCAGCGCCGGACAGTGGCAAAATATCGGGAAGGCATGGGGATTGCAAAATCCAGCCAGAGGCGACGCCTGAGGAAAACCTCCTGACGTCCCAACCCGCTTAATGCAGACCCGGCGCTTCTTGCCCCGTACGCGCCACGTATTCCGTATATCCACCACCATATTGATGCACACCTTCCGGCGTGACTTCCAGAACGCGATTAGACAGGGCTGCCAGGAAGTGACGATCATGGGAAACGAACAGCATGGTTCCGTCATAGTCTGCGAGGGCCGTGATCAGCATTTCCTTCGTGGCCATGTCCAAATGGTTGGTTGGCTCATCGAGTACGAGAAAGTTCGGTGGATCAAAGAGCATCAGAGCCATAACAAGACGGGCCTTTTCGCCACCAGATAGAACCCGGCAACTCTTTTCCACTTCGTCACCCGAAAATCCGAAACCACCAGCGAGCGAGCGTAGAGCGCCCTGATTGGCCTGCGGGAACGTATATTCCAGCATTTCAAAGACTGTTCGGTCGCCATCAAGAAGGTCCATGGCGTGCTGGGCAAAATACCCGATCTTTACATTACTGCCGACGGTCACGGTTCCGGAATCAGGCTCCGTTGTTCCCGTCACAAGTTTTAGCAATGTGGACTTGCCGGCACCGTTCACACCCATGATGCAGCAGCGCTCACGCCGACGGATCATCAGATCCAATCCATCATAAATTGTGCGGCTGCCATACCGCTTGTCCACGCCCTGAATATTCACGACCACATCGCCCGAACGCGGAGCGGGGGCGAATTCGAAGCTCATGGCCTGACGACGCTTCGGCGGCTCCACACGATCAATCTTGTCCAGCTTCTTCACACGGCTCTGAACCTGCGCGGCATGAGACGCCCGGGCCTTGAAGCGCTCGATGAAGTTGATTTCCTTGGCCAGCATGGCCTGCTGACGCTCAAACTGTGCCTGCTGGTGCTTTTCGTTCAGGGCCCGTTGTTCTTCATAGAATTCGTAGTTTCCAGAGAACGTCGTCAGGTTACCGCCATCAATTTCGATCACTTTGTTGATAATACGGTTCATGAAGGCACGGTCATGGGACGTCATGAGCAATGCGCCATCGTAACCAGCAAGAAACTGCTCAAGCCAGATCAGACTTTCCAGATCAAGATGGTTGCTCGGCTCATCGAGCAGCATGACATCAGGTTTCATCAGAAGAATGCGGCCCAGCGCCACGCGCATCTTCCAGCCGCCAGACAGAAGACTAACATCTCCGTCCATCATTTCCTGGCTGAACCCGAGACCATGAAGAACCTCACGCGCCTTGCCATCCAGCGCATAGCCACCAAGATCCTCAAAGCGGCTCTGCACTTCGCCAAAGCGCTCAATGATGCTGTCCAGCTCATCCATCCGCTCTGGGTCGGCCATGGCAGCTTCCAACTCGGCCAACTCGGCAGCCACTTCCGAAACGGCACCTGCCCCGTTCATGACTTCCGCCACAGCACTATGGCCGGACATTTCACCAACATCCTGGCTGAAGAAGCCTATGGTGACGCCACGATCCGTCAGGACATTCCCTTCATCCGGCTCTTCCTGCTTTGTGATCATGCGGAACAGCGTGGATTTTCCCGCACCGTTTGGACCGACAAGGCCCACCTTCTCGCCCTTCAGAAGAGCGGCCGAGGCCTCAATAAAAATGACGCGCTGGCCGTTATGCTTGCTGATGTTGTCGAGACGAATCATGGGTCCTCAGAGGAACTGAAAAGCGGGAAACAAGGGATTGTCGGGACTTACCGTTATCCCAACACGGGCGGAACCCCTGAAAGCCAAAGTCTATACGGGAACCCGCTTTATTCACGCGACAGACGACATCTTCTTCACGCCGCACCTACCCCCGGCAATGCTGAAAAGGCCGGTCATTGCATATGGTTGAGGAGCGCTAACCCTGTCACGGCATGAAACTCACGCATCACGCGAGGACAAGCCTCTCAAATTAAGAATAAGGGCAAAATGATCTTTGACTGGGCTTATGGCGCGTTCCCGTTCCCCCAAGCCCAACTGACCTCCATCGAATGTGATCCATGTTCGAGACGGCATAGCAAAGCGAATGAGCATTATCGCTTTTAAAACATTTTATGTGTGATATATCCGCTTAATATAACAACAAACCAATCATATGCATCTCTTACGCAGATACATCCTTATCCCAAACTTTAGCGCTCAATAAACTTCTGTGAGGCAATCCGTGGCCAAGTCCGATCCTGTCGTCCAACTCCCGGACGGCTTTTATCTGAACCGCACACCCCTTCTGGCTTTTGGCCTCCTGTGTTGCCTGTTCTCCCTCTGGGGCTGTGCGATGAGCCTCAATGATGTGCTGATCGGGCAGTTCCGCAAAGCCTTCATGCTGTCGGATTTTCAGTCCGCGCTCGTGCAGTTCTCATTCTACATCAGCTATTTCGTGCTGGGCATTCCAGCAGGCATGATCATCAAGCGCTTCAGCTACAAATGGTCGATCCAACTCGGGCTGCTCTTGTATCTGATCGGCTGCTGCCTCTTCTTCCCGGCTGCCCATTTCGCGACATACCAGATCTTCTTCGTCGCGCTCTTTGTCGTCGCGGCAGGATTGGTCTTCATCGAAACTGCGGCCGATACCTATTGCACCCTGCTCGGCCCTCCGGGACGCGGAACGCACCGTCTGAACTTTGCCAGTGCATTTCAGCCAATTGGCGCCATTCTTGGCTCCAGCATGGGGGCCTACCTGATTTTCAAGGATGGTGACCTGTCACGCGAGCAGCTTTCCGCCATGCCCGCCGCTCAGGCCTGGCAGCATCAGCTCGGCATGATCCACGCAACTCTTGAGCCATATGTCTATATTCTCGGCGTTCTGCTGGTGGTCATGATCGCCATTGGCGTCACGCGTTATCCGGCCTGCAAAGGACGCGATCAGCAGCGTAGCCACGAACTGGATACGGCCGGCGCCCTCAAACGGCTGTTCGCCAACAAGCGCTTTGTCCTCGGTATCCTGACACAGTTTCTGTATGTAGGTGCGCAGGTCGGCGTCTGGAGCTTCATCATCCGGCTTTCCATGCGACTGGGGCACATCAATGAACGACAAGCCTCCGTATACCTGATCGCCTCATTCTGTGCGTTCTTTGTCGGCAAGCTGGTAGCCAACTTCTTCATGCGACACGCACGCCCGGCACGGGTTCTGTTCGTTTACAGCCTGCTCTGCATCGTGGCGCTAGGCTATGCGGTGATGGTGCATGACTTCACGGCTGTGTACGCGGCCATCCTCGTCAGTGGGCTGCTCGGCCCCTGCTGGCCAACCATCTATGGCCTGACCGTCGATGAACTTGGCCATGACCGCGCATATGGCGGGTCCATTCTGGTGATGAGCATCAGCGGCGGTGGCATTCTCCCGCTTCTGCAAGGCTACATCTCGGACGCAACGGGCGGAAACATGCAGCTTGCATACATTGTTCCGATGGGATGCTTCGTCGTGATTGCAATGTTCGCGGCGTATTGCATGAAAAGCGGCGACGAAACGGCAGAACACGTCGTGTTCGACGCCACGCTTTGATCCAAGAAAAAGGGCGAGCACTAGCTCGCCCTTCATGACCCAACAGCCTGAAGGTCTCAGTCCTTGATCAACGCGCCATCCCGGCAGTCCTTGGGAGCATTAACCGGATTGCATCGGGCCACCGCCTGATTGGCAAACTGAACCTTGTAGTCATGCCAAGGCGCGGGCTCGAGAGCCGGATAATCAGTGCTGATGATCTGCGCGCCACTCTTAAAAGATACGTCTCGGCGGCTCAGGTCATTCTGTCGCGCCTCAATCGTGTTGGCATCCGCCCGCGTCCGAACGAGATAACCCTGCCGAACCAGTTCCGGGATTGTTCGGGCAGCCTCAGCATTATCAAAAGACGCGCCTTTCTGACCGGCGAAACCTTCATTGACCTCCGTATAAGCCGCATCCGGATCACCCGGTCGGCCATTGGTAAACAGAACGCGCCCCTTCAGACCCGGATGGCCCAATACATAACGGGCGGTATCCTGAGGGCGATCCAGCACGAAGATGATCTTGCCACGCGCAGACGCCAGTGTCGGCCAGCCTTTCGTTCGGATCGCTTCATTGACCGAGGCTGACGTCCCCCGAACATCGTCAGGAATCAGGAGATGATCACGGCCAATAACATCCGTGATTTCCTTGTCGAGACGATCATAGGTTACAGGCGTAAACGTCTCGGGAACCGTGAATGTCATCTTGTCGCTTTTGAATGGGATGTCCTGTTTTGTTTCGACATCAATGAACACCGGGAAATGCCCCGGATGCTCATCTGACCACGTCCGGATGATCTGAAGGCATTTGCTGAAAGGTTCGCAGTTCGAGTGCTGGTCAATGTCCACAATATGCATGACCTTGAAATCGGTACCCTGCATGGCTGCAGCAGATGCCGGATCAGCATCGGGGGTAATGCCGCTTTTACGCTCCCACTCCGGCCCCTTTGGATGACTATACTGACCGCCCTGAGTATCGGCATAAATGTCAATTTCGAGCTGGCGAACGCCACCATCGAGCTGCCGGTCCAGTGTCGTGTGCTTGTAGTCCAACGCTTCTGCGGCTTTTGGGGAAACCGCCTGAAGCCATTTCAGCGTCGCGGGGGAAAGATCCGTTCTGTAACTATTATGGGTTCCAATGATCTGAACCTGATTCAGATGTAAATCCTTGGGGATTTCCTGCGCCAAGGCCGATGATGCAAGACCAAAGAAAGAAAAGACCAGTCCATACGTGAAGCGGTTCATGTGATGTCATCCATTTCTCAGAAGCGACGGGATGACAGATCACTACAAGACATATGACAACCGTAATGTTTTGAACGTTTTATGATGATGACTTATTTATTTCATTTCATGTTCATAAAAACATCCTTTGAAATGATCTGGAAGCGCCCGTAGTTCCACCCATGCCTCCTTCCGGGAGGTGGCCTCAGGCCAAACGTGCCGTGTGATGGAATAACAATGCCTTCCTACAAGAGACGTTCTTTTTATCTGCTCTGCGCCTCCGCACTCGTTCCAGCATTGATCTGCAGCACCGGTCCGGCACAAGCCCGCGTCCATCACACCGGAAAAACCCAGACAAAACAGACGCCTGTCGCTCCGGCTCCAAAATCCGCACCAAAAGTTCCACACGATCTGGAAGGCCACTCAGCCGAGAGCATGAGCATTCGCGCCAGCCGCCGGGCACTGGGCGGCGGCATGATGGTGCATCATACGGAAGCCAAAACCATCAGCACCGTCACGCAGGACTATATTTCCAAACAGGCCCCAACCGTTACGCCCGGCGTTCTGGCCTCCAGCCTTCCCGGCGTACAGGCCACCAATGAAGGGCCGCTCAGCACGACCGCAGAAACCATCCATATCCGTGGCCTGGATCAGACGCAGATCGGCATGGTGTATGAAGGCATTCCCCTCGCCGACCCGTTCACTTACGGCGCCTATACGTCCGCTATGGTCGATAACGAGAACCTGGGGTCCGTCTCCGTCAGTCAGGGCTCGTCAGACCTCACGGCACCCGTTTACAACGCTGACGGCGCACAGATGACACTGTCCCTGCGACACCCCGCAGACAAGATGACAGCCTATGCCGAAGCCTCCGGCGGCACACACAGCACGAACAAGGAATTCGTCCGGTTCGATATAGGTGAAATCGGCCATAGTGGCATCCGGGC
This sequence comes from Gluconobacter sp. DsW_058, assembly GCF_002153615.1. NCBI lineage: Bacteria > Pseudomonadati > Pseudomonadota > Alphaproteobacteria > Acetobacterales > Acetobacteraceae > Gluconobacter > Gluconobacter sp. DsW_058. Next base: position 188,340 of record NZ_JOPH01000057.1, on the reverse strand, counting down.
TTTTGCATCCGGCTCTTATTCCAGCGCCAATCTCTGGCGTGGCCCGGGACGGATGGATCGCTGGCATGTGGATGCCGCCATCGAAAAGCGATGGGCCCCCAAAAGCAGCTCCGAGCTGATTTTCGGATATAACAAAGCCAACCAGACCGAGTGGCTCTACCCGACGCTTGCGCAGTGGAACACTTACGGCACCGGCTACAACACGCACGGGACCTACACGAAGGGTGACACGCTCTATTACAAGCTCAACACCAAGGCGACGAATGCCGTAGTCGGTGCGCTTAAAAACCATTTCGATTTCGGACATGGCCTGACGCTTGACGCTGAACCCTATGCCATCGAGACGTTCGGCCCCAACAACTACGGCGTCAATATTCCAGCGTCCAACGGCTATGTCGGCACCCAGCAATATTCATCCTTGAACGGATATGAAGGCCAGACCGGAAATGTCACAGCCATCAGTATTCACCCATGGGTCCAGACGTCCAGCGGCATCAACCTTGTTGGTGCCTGGCATCGTGGTTTCAATACGCTGAAACTCTCCTACTGGTATTCTTATGCAGTCCATACCGAGTACCAGAACCATTATCCGGTCAATGCATCCGGCCAGTACACCGAGAATAACGGGTACCTGACGGCCTTCAACAACGTGTCCGTCAGCCAGTACAACATCAATGGCTTTCAGCAGCTGAACGCCATCGGTCTGGAAGATCAGGTCAAGCTCTTCCATGACCGCCTTACCATCGACGCGGGCCTGCGTGCCAACATGATCTCCCGCAGCTTCAGTCAGGATCTGCCAGGAGCCAATTTTAAATCCGTGGAGAACATGTTTGTTCCCATCCCGCAGGTCCTGATCAGCTACCAGTTTGATCAGAAAAACCAGATCTACGTGAACGGCACGACCGGTTATCGCGCACCGTCTTCTTTCCAGGCACAGGTCCCGGTTTACAGCTTCACAAGCGCAAATAGAGCTTCACTTCCGCTGACAAATTTCCAGCCGGAATACATGATCGGCGAGGAAATCGGATACCGCCATTCGGGCGATATCATGTTCAACGTGGCGCTGTTCAATTACAACCTGACGCATCACCAGATCACCAGCGTCTCGTATCTTCCCAACTCCACCATCATGATCAGCCAGCCGATCGATGCGGGTGGCGAAAGCGCACAGGGCGTGCAGGCTGAAATTTCAACGCGCCCCTGGCACCATATCAGCGCCTATGCGTCCGGCCAGTTCATGCATACGCGTGTTGGCAACAACATCGCCTATCAGGGTGACTATCTGCGCACGAAGGGGAAGCAGGAAGTCGCGTCCCCGAAGTTCACCGGCGCTCTGGGCCTGACCTATGACGACGGCACCAACTTCGCGAACTTCAACCTGCGCTACACGGACTCCCAGTACGCCACACTGATGAATGACCAGTCCATTCCGTCCTACATCACATCCGATATTTCGCTGGGTCGCTATCTTCCGAAAATCGGTCGGGTTCGCCCGAAGGCCATGCTGAGCCTCATGAATGTCGGGGACAATCACTATCTGGCACAGGTTAACGGCTTCTCCGGCAACGCCACAACAACACGCGGCGTCTATGGAAAGACACTCTCCGCGTCTCAGCCGACCTACAGCGTTGGCACAGGCTTCGCTGCAGTTGTCTCCGTCTCTGGGACGTTTGAATAAAACCCATAGCGGGATCTGGCGGGTCCCGGACAAACAAAAAAAGCGGTACAGCCTCTTTGGCTGTACCGCTTTTTTATTGGGAGTTGTTTCTGCTCAGCGCAGGGCAGCAATCGCCGTAATTTCCACTCGCCAGTCCGGATCGGCCAACTTGGCCTCAACCGTGGCACGGGCGGGCTTATGGCCCGTATCCAGCCACACATCCCAGGCCTTGTTCATGTTCCCGATCTCGTTGATGTCGGTCAGGAAGATCTGAACAGACAAAATACGCGTCTTGTCCGTACCCAGATCCGCCAGAAGCACGTCAATCTGGTGCAGGATATCAGCCGTCTGGCCTTCAGTATCCAGCGTGGCGTCATCCGCGACCTGACCGGCGAGATAAGCCAAGCCATTATGGGTCACGACGCCAGCAAGACGATTTTCTTCAAGATGGCGGGTAATGTCGGGATTAGTGCTCACGCCGGAACCTTCACTGAAGAAGAGTAGGAATCAATTCATGTTCGAGGATCGCGTCCATAGCGCTTTCCTCATCCTCAGCAACGGCCATCGGTGTGCCGTCAGCAGCGTGAATAGCTACCATCAGCTCGCCGTCATGCAGCACTGATTTGACATAGGCCAGCTGGGACATGCCCAGCGTCCGGAGCTGCGGCCCCGTAATCCGCCTCAGATCTGCGGGGAGCACATCTTCCTGCCCATCACTGTTTTCGAACGGGTTGTTCAATTCATAATCCTTACTGACACCTGAGGGCCTTTTCAGCCGCAGTCAGGTTGAAACATTCATACTGTCGATACGTGACTTACTCGTCGTCAAGTTCCCGCACAGGCCGGGTGCGCCGGGCCGTCTTGACCACAGGCGGAACAACTTCGTGCTGAACCGTCTGCGGGCTCCCGCCAGTGCGCCGTCCTTGCGTGATAGCAATCCGTTTGACACGGACTTCAGGCTCCGGACGTAGAAGATCGATATGAAGCAGGCCATTATCAAGCCATGCCCCGCCAATCTCTATGCCTTCAGCCAGAACAAACGCCTTATGGAACTGCCGTGCAGCAATACCACGATGTAGGAAGATCCGTCCCTGGCTGTCATCGGTCTGACGTCCACGGATCACCAGCTGGTTGTCTTCCTGCGTGATCTGAAGGTCATCCATCACGAACCCGGCTACAGCCAAGGTAATCCGGAGCGCCGTCTGGCTCAGCTGCTCGATGTTGTAGGGCGGGTAACCGTCTGACGTAGACTTGGAGGCACGCTCGAGCATCTGCTCGAGATGATCAAAACCAAGGAACATCGGGGATGTAAACAAGCGACCGGACATAGGGCTAGAGCCTCCTCCATGAGCGAGACAGCGGGAACCAGACCCTCCATGAGGCATCTGACGTGACCCTAGGATATGGTGGAGCAGGCTTTCTATGCAAGTTCTGCCTCGGGAAATGCTTGCTCGGGACTGGCATAAACAGCCGTCGCTCGCTACATCGCAAGGCATGAGCGAATTCGATTTCCTGTCCGGCATCGACGCGGTGCCGCCGACCCCGATCCTGATTGCCCCTGCGCCCGTGCTGCGTCAGGTCACCCGTGACGTCCGCGCAGAGGACATGGCGTTCCTGCGTGAGCAGCTTCCAGGCATGTTTTCCGCCATGTACAAGGCTCCCGGCATTGGCCTCGCGGCCCCGCAGGTTGGTCTTGATATGCGCTTTGCCCTTGTGGACGTCGCTGAAGAAGATGCCCCGCGCGAACCCATGGTTCTCATCAATCCGGAGATCGTCACGGATTCCGAACAGATGGCCGTACGGGAAGAAGGCTGCCTCTCGCTGCCGAACCAGTATGCGGAAGTCATCCGTCCCGAATCGATTCGCGTGCGTTACCGCGACCTCGCGGGTGAGATCATCGAGCGTGATGCTGATGGCCTGCTGGCCACATGCATCCAGCATGAAATGGATCATCTGGAGGGTATCCTGTTCGTGGATCACCTCTCCACACTCAAGCGCAACATGATCATGCGCCGCCTGGCCAAAGAGCAGAAGCTGAGAAGGCGTTAATCTCTGATGCGTCTGATCTTCATGGGTACGCCGGATTTCGCGGTTCCGGCCCTGCATGCCCTCATGGCCGCAGGGCACGAAATCGTTGCCGTTTATACACAGCCTCCTCGTCCGGCAGGACGTGGCAAGGCCGTACGGCGCTCTCCTGTCCATGAAGCCGCCGAAGCGGCAGGCATTGAAGTGCGTACCCCTGCCCGCGTTCGCCGGGACGCAGCAGAGCATGAAGCGTTTGCGGCTCTCGATGCAGACGCCGCAGTGGTTGCTGCTTACGGGTTGATCCTGCCGAAAGCCATGCTGGATGCCCCGCGTCTGGGATGCCTGAATATTCACGCCAGCCTGCTTCCCCGCTGGCGCGGAGCTTCTCCTATCCAGTCCTCCATCGTGGCTGGAGACACCAGAAGCGGCGTTTCCATCATGCAGATGGACGAGGGTCTCGATACGGGCGCGGTCCTGCTGGAAGAAACCACGCCAATCAGCCTGTCAGACACCGCCAGCACACTCCACGATCGTCTGGCGGAAATTGGCGGCAGGCTGATTGTTCGAGCACTGAGTGAGCAGCCTCAGCCTGTGCCACAGCCTGAAGACGGCGTGACATACGCGCATATGCTGAAGCGCGAAGACGGACGTATCGACTGGTCACGGTCCTGCGAGGACATTGACCGCCAAATTCGGGGGCTGACACCATGGCCCGGCGCATTCACGATGCTAAACGGTGTCGTCCTCAAAATCGGCGCAGCTACCCCACGCCCCGAAATTGCAGGACCTGTTGCCGGTAGCGCACTGGATGATGCTCTGACCATTGCCTGCGGCACCGGCGCACTGCGCATTGACCGTATCCAGAAACCCGGACGCAGCATGATGGACGCTGCAGATTTCGTACGCGGACAAGCAATTCCGGCAGGCACACGCTTTGACTGAAATGGATATCTCCCGCTGGGCGTTACGTCTCGAATATGACGGGACGGGCTTTGTGGGGTGGCAGAAACAGCAAGACGGCGTCTCTATCCAGAGCCTCATTGAGGCGGCAGCGTCTCGGCTTGTTGGAAATCGTCCGGTCTCCAGCATCACCGCAGGCCGTACCGATGCCGGTGTCCATGCCTCCGGAATGGTCATTCACATCGATTTCCCGGGCGACGCCAAGATCAACGGGCGCCAGATCCGCGATGGCATGGGTTATTACCTCAAGCCTCACAGAGTTGTAGTTCTGGAGGCCGCACAGGTCAGCCTGGACTGGAGCGCACGTTTCTCCGCCATCTGGCGCAGCTACCAGTTCAAGATCTTGAACCGTCAGGCGCGCCCCGCCTTGCAGGAGACACACGTCTGGCACGTCAAGCGCGTTCTGGATGTAGACCTGATGCAGGAAGGCGCGAACTACCTTCTGGGCTCGCACGACTTCACGTCATTCCGGGCGATCGCCTGTCAGGCCCGAAGTGCTGTCCGCACCCTTGATGTTCTGACCATTCACCGGGAAGGCGACTTGGTTATCGTGAACACGAAGGCACGCTCGTTCCTGCATCATCAGGTCCGGAATATGGTTGGCTCTCTGGTCATGGTGGGCTCTCGCCAGTGGCCGCCGGAAAAGATGCGCGAAGTGTTGGAAGCCCGGAACCGCTGCGCTGCGGGACCGACTTCTCCACCGGATGGCCTTTGCCTCACAGGCGTCGGCTATCCGGAAGATCCGTTCGCCTAAGCTCCGAACAGATCGGCTATCGCATTGTAATGCGGTGGGACCAGCAAGAGCAGGCCGATCAGGGCAAACACGCTCACCGTCTGCAATACGGTCATAATGGCGGCCTGCCATGCCGTCATAACAAGCCCAACCCGTGTGACATACCAGGTTAGCCACAGGCTATAGAGCCATACACCCACCGCAACACCCGCCAGCGCTGCAGAAGACGAGGCAGCGGCAGGCATGATGATCCTCATGATGCCTTCGGCCATGATCATCATGATAACCGGTAGCCACGCACACCAGAGCGAGGCCGTCGCATACCGGGTCCACAAGCCTTTCCGGCCTACGAACACGGCATAACGTTCCGAGACGATGAGCTGAAGCAACGGGCAAACCAGCTGAACCAATGCGCGTATGGCCTGCAATTCCCGCTGATCCGCTGGCAACAGGAAGACACTCACCAGTTCGATCAGGGTTATGGCAATGGTGGGCGCCAGAGCCGCCATCAGCGGCTGAACCCCTGGGGAGAAACAGTTGATCCCCACCGCACGCCCACGCCCCAGCAGCCAGACGCCCAGTGGGATACTCATTCCTCCAAGCGGGGGAATACCGGTTGGACGGTCTGGGGTCACAGGCCAAATCTTTCCATGAACGTCAGATAGATCTGCGTCAGATCTTCAAGGGTCGAGACATCAACATGCTCGTCCCGCTTATGCATTGTCGCCCCAACCAGCCCAAACTCCGCTACGGCACAGTGCTGCGAAATGAAGCGCGCATCAGACGTTCCTCCGCCCGTATCGAGTTTCGGCTGCCGCCCTGTCACATCCTGAACAGCCCGCTCAAGACATTGAACTGCTGGACCCGGCTGCGTCAGAAACGCCTCCCCGCTGATGGAAACCGTAACGTCACTGTCAGGGGCATGCCGGGACACAACGTCACGGATCCACTCAGCCAGAGCAGCACCGGTGTGACAGTCATTGAACCGGATGTTCAGGCACGCCCTGGCCTCAGCAGGAATGACGTTCGTCGCAGGGTTGCCGACGTCAACGCTCGTGATCTGCAATGAAGACGGGGAGAACCACTTCGTCCCCTCATCAAGACAGCGTCCAGTCAGTTCACTGAGCGCCGGAAGAAGGCGATGAATGGGGTTATCGGCCAGATGCGGATAGGCAACGTGTCCCTGAACGCCCCGAACCACAATGTTCGCATTCATGCTGCCCCGGCGACCAATCTTGATCGTGTCCCCAAGAGCAGAAGGATTTGTGGGTTCTCCGAGCAGGCAGAAATCAGGCACATCATTTCGAGCCGCCAGCCATTCAATGACAGGCTTCGTACCGAAATGAGCCGGGCCTTCCTCATCACCCGTAATGAGCAGAGAGATTGACCCCTTGAGAATATTGTTCTGAAGAAAACGTGCGATGGCTGCCACCGAGCAAGCTAGGCCGCCTTTCATGTCCGCGATCCCGCGGCCGTACAGTCGCCCATCCTGAATTTGCGCTGCAAAAGGATCGTGTGCCCAGCCTTCACCGGGGGGAACCACATCCGTATGGCCCGCAAAGCAGAGAGACGGACGCCCAGTACCAATTTTAGCGTAAAAATTCGGCGTCGGAGCGTCCGCTGGTCCGAACGGCAAATGGACCACTTCAAACCCCATCCCTTCCAGCACAGATGCCAGAAGAGGCTGTGCCCCGTCATCGGCTGGTGTGACGGACTGACAGCGGATCAGATCCTGCGCGAGAGCAACAGGATCAGTCGGAAAAGATGGGGACGGCATGACTTTAGTCGCGCAACAGTTCGTTGATGGACGTCTTGGAGCGGGTGCGCTCGTCAACGCGCTTGACGATCACAGCGCACGCGAGGGACGGCTGACCTGGCTCCTTCGGCGGTAGCGTGCCTGGGATAACCACGGAATAGGCCGGCACACGTCCCATGAAGATTTCACCCGTCGCACGGTCCACAATCTTCGTAGAGGCACCGATAAACACGCCCATGGACAGGACGGAGCCCTTCTCCACGATCACGCCTTCAGCAACTTCCGAACGGGCACCGATGAAGCAATCATCTTCAATGATGACTGGAGCAGCCTGAAGCGGCTCAAGAACGCCACCGATGCCTGCACCACCGCTGATATGGCAGTTCTTACCAATCTGGGCGCAGGAACCAACCGTTGCCCAGGTGTCGACCATCGTGCCGCTATCTACACGGGCACCCACGTTCACGAAGCTCGGCATCAGAACAACATTCGGCGCAATGAACGCGGAGCGACGAACAATGGCACCTGGAACGGCACGGAAACCGGCTTCAGCAAACCGGAACTGATCCCAGCCTTCAAACTTCAGCGGAACCTTATCAAAAGCAGGCTGACCGCCACATCCACCCACCATCACGCGGCTGTCGTACAGACGGAATGAGAGCAGAACAGCCTTCTTCAGCCATTCATGGACAACCCAGCCATTTTCGCTCGGCTCGGCAACACGCAGCGTACCAGCGTCCAACCCTTTGAGAGCGGTTTCGACGACCTCGCGGTCCTCTCCCTCAGTCTGGGCGTTCAGAGTAGCGCGACGCTCCCAAAGAGCGTCAATAGCGGTGCGGAGCGTATCGTGAGGCATCAGGACCAATCCGGAAAAGGAGCAGAAAACCGCCGGACCATGCGGTCCCCGATCCCGGCTGTCAACGGCTCTTTCCCTGTGAGCAACATCCAGACCAACGTTAAGGCTTTGTTTACCTTTTGATCCTATGAAAAATCCAAGCGCTTTCGCTTCTGGAAAAACCCGGAATGCCCAAGACGCCAGACGGTGTTCTCACATCGATTCACGACGCAGCATATCTCTCGCTTCAACGATGCGGCACGTTCAGCCGCAAAATCATGGACCCTTTGCGGCAATGCATGACATTGGCCTGAAAAGCCCGCCCCTTCCGGTGACCGAGCCGACCTCACCTCAAAGCTTTCAGCTTTTGCGAGAGAGCCTGGCCTGTATGCGCAGCGCCATTCTGCCGCGACTAGGCATCGCAGCGGCTCTCTCCAAAGTACAGGAAGCACTTGGGGCTGAGTGCCTGCTCTTCAGCGCATTCACAGCCTCAGATCATAGTCTGAAGTTGCATCAATCCGCCCCAATTCCAGAGGGGTTTCAGAATGAACTGCAACAGTATGATTTTTTGCTCAATCACGACGTCATTCAGTTCTTCTCAGCGGCCCGTCACGCGCTGTTGGTGTGCGAGGCCATCAGAAGCCAGGCACCTCTCGGCCTTCTGTGCTGGAAAGAAACACCGTGGTCAGCGGAAGAGATCGAATTTATCCGTACTCTTCTGGCCTTCATTGCGACGTTGCAAGATTTTGAAGGGTTGCACAGGAACGTCCTGAAGGGCGCTCACTATGACCTCTCGTCCAACCTTTTGAACTGGGAAGGTCTGAAGCAGGAAATGGAGCGACGCATTCCGCGTCTGGATCGTGATTGCCTCGCGGCGACCCTCATGATCGCGCATGTTCCCGGCCTGAGCGAAATAACCCAAACACATGGATTTCAGGCAGGAGAAGAAGCGCTCACGCAATGCGTTGCCTTGCTCCGCAAAGCCGTACGACCAACCGATGCTATTGCCCGGCTTAGTGGCAACATGTTTGCGCTTTGGCTGGACGGAGGGGATCGCTTTGCTATGGCGGAACGTGCCGAACGGATGACGGCGCATGGCATCCCGATCCTGATTAATCCGCCAGTGCATCTCCCGTTACACATCGGACTGATGTGCCGCGAAGCAAATGATCCGGAAAATACGGCAGACAATCTTCTGGAAAGAGCCAGTCAGGCTCTCCAGACCGGAGAAGAAGAGCAAAAAAAATGGCGCTTCTCACACGAAGCGCCATAAGCCACATCAGGCTTTAATGAGAGTTCCTGGGCCTGCTCGGGTAAAGAGTTCCAGAAGACAGGTGTGGGGCACGCGACCGTCGAGAATAACCGCAGCCTTGGCACCGCTCTGAACAGCGTCCAGACAGGTCTCAACTTTCGGGATCATGCCGCCGGAAATCGTGCCATCCTTGATGAGATTGCGCGCTTCTTCTGCGCTCAGCTCTTCAATCAGCTTACCCTCACGATCCAGCACGCCCGGAACGTCCGTCAGCATCAGCAGACGTGATGCATGAACTGCACCAGCAATCGCGCCTGCTGCCGTGTCGGCATTGATATTGTAGGTCTCACCATTCTCGCCAGCGCCAACAGGCGCGATCACGGGGATCAGACCTGAGCCAAGCAGAGCATAAAGAACGCGCGGATCAATCTTCTCAGGCTGCCCTACGAAACCGAGGTCAATGACGCTCTCGATCTGGCTGTCCGGATCGCGGCGTGTGCGGGTGACCTTACGGGCCTGGATGAGACTTCCATCCTTGCCCGAAATCCCAACAGCCATGGCGCCAGCACGGTTTATAAGCTGGGCAACCTGCTTGTTCACACTCCCGGCCAGAACCATCTCGATCACATCGACCATGGCACTATCGGTAACGCGCAGACCATCCACAAACTCTGAACGGATATTGAGACGATCCAGCATGGAGCTGATCTGGGGACCGCCACCATGCACAACGATCGGATTGATCCCGACCAGTTTCAGCAGGGCAATATCATACCCGAAAGCACTGGCGAGTTTGCCCTCACCCATTGCGTGACCGCCATACTTTACGACGATCGTGTCACCAGCATAACGACGCAGGTACGGCAGCGCGCTTGCAAGAATAGCAGCCTGCTGCTGGGCATCGTCCATATTCACCGCCGGGGGAATCTCCGGCAGCTTTTCACTGTGGGTCTTTTTACTCATGGCCGGACATCTCCTTCCCCTGACGTCTGAACAGGATCTGCGAAACGGGCAATCTCCGCGCGGAGATCTTCAATCCCTTCCCCGGTCTGGCTGCTAGTGCAGACGATCCGTGGGTAGGCCGCAGCCTGCTTGAGAGCGATCGCTTCAACTTCCGCAATCTTGGCTTTCAGTGCAGTCGGCCGAACCTGATCGCATTTGGTGAGCACAATCTGGAATACCACAGCCGCACGCCCCAGCAGATCCATGACGTCCCTGTCGGACTGCTTGATCTCAATCCGCGCATCCAGAAGCAGAATGACGCGGGCCAGCGTTGTCCGTCCACGAAGATAGGCGAACATCATGTTCTGCCAGTCTTCCTTGACGGATTTCGCAGCCTTCGCGAAACCGTAACCGGGCATATCCACAAGAGAAATGCGATCTGCGAGATTGAAGAAGTTGAGTTGCTTGGTGCGCCCCGGCTCCGAAGATGCTCTCGCCAGCGCACGACGCCCGGTCAGGGCGTTGATGATGCTGGACTTGCCAACATTAGAACGCCCGGCAAAAGCAACTTCCGGCCGACCGACCGGCGGAAGCTGGTCGATCTTCTGGGAACCAAAAAAGAACTCGCACTCCCCTGCGAAGAGCAGGCGACCGTCTTCGATCTGTTCAGGGGTAGGAGGGCCAGCGGCTTCTTTCATGATGTCTCAGCGTCCACTTTTAGTAACAGGAACCGGCAGCTTGGCACGGCTCTGAATGAAGGACTGCTGGGCGAATGTCAGCAGGTTATTCCACGTATAGTAAACCAGAAGGCTGGCCGGGAAGTTGGACATCACGAACACATAGACCAGCGGCATAAACTGCATGATGCGGGCCTGAGCCGGGTCCATGCTGACCATTGTCTGGCGCTGGAGCAGCCAGAAAGTCACACCCAGTGCGGCGCCCCAGATGCTGACGTGCAGGAAGGAGAAATACACAGTCGGGTCGAAGGGGATCAGACCAAACAGGTTAAAGATGTTCGTCGGATCTGGAACGGACAGATCGTGAATCCAGCCGAAGAACGGGGCATGACGCTCGTCAATGCTGATGTTCAGCATCTTGTAGAGGCAGAAGAAGATCGGAGCCTGGATCAGAACCGGAAGGCACCCACTTGCAGGACTAACACCCTCTTCGCGGTAGAGTGCCATGACCTTCTGGTTCATCACCATTGGGTCGTCCTTGTTCTTCTCGCGGATCTCCTTGATCTTCGGGGCCAGCAGACGCATGCGCGCTGAAGATCCAGCTGCCTTGGATGCCAGCGGGAAGAGCACAATCTTGACGATCAGCGTCAGCGCCATCAGCGCCAGACCGAAATTGCCCAGATGCAGATACAGCCAGTGCAGCAGATACAGGATCGGACGCGTCAGAAAGCTGAACCAGCCAAAGTCGATGGCTTTGTCGAAATCCGTAATGTGCAGGTTGCTGCTGTAAGCCTGCAGAAGGCTTGGCACCTTTGCACCAGCGAAAAGGTGGCTCGTCTGCGTAACAGTGCCATTCGGCATGATCTGCTGCGGAGCCTGAGACACGAAGCCGATACGATAGGACCCTGCATTTTCCGGAACGTAAGCAAAGCTTGCCGTCACAGAAGACGTGGAGTCAGGTGCGACCGCCGTCAGCCAGTACTTGTCGCTGATACCGCCCCAGCCACCTGTGCCACCCTTGGCCCAGAACGTGTGGTCAGGATGCTCAGCACCCTTGCGGACGTTTTTGTAGGTCTCGTCGTTCAGGCGACCGTCCATGACGGCAATAGGGCCTTCATGTGCAGTCCAGAAACCTTCCGGAGCCTGATAGTCACGCTGCACACGCTGGAACGGAAGCAGCGCAACAGGCTGGGAGGAATGATTCTCCACCGACTGCACAGCCGAGAACATATAATGCTCATCAACTGAAAGGTGGATCGAGAAGATCAGACCTTCGCCGTTATCCCATGTCAGTGTGACAGGGTGGCCAGGAGAGAGTGCCTCGTCCGCGCTGGTCCAGACCGTGTTCAGATCCGGAACCTTCGCATTGGACCCCGGAGCGTTGCTCCAGCCAATTACGAAGAAGTTCGGATGCTCGCTGCCGGGCTTGTCCAGCAGACGGACAAGCGGACTGTCCTTTGCAAGAGTGGCACGGTACTTCGTCAGCACCGCATCATCCAGAAGCGCACCCTTGAGGTTCAGGGAGCCCTGCACGTCGTCGCTGGTAATCGCAATGCGACGAGCGACCACTTCCGGTTCAGGCGAGGCCTGAGCCGGACCAGCAACAGCCGGAGTGGACGGAGACTGTGTCGCAGTGGTTTGCGTCACAGCCGGATGACTGTCCGGACGGGGTTTCGGCATGAAATAGTCGAAACCGATCAGGATGAGGGCCGAGAGGATAATGGCCGCAATGATGCGCTTGATTTCCATCGGGCTGATGCCGGTCTTTCGTCTCTAACGGAGGAATGCTGAGCCTCAAGTGGCCGAAAACCGTTACCAAAACAATAGGCGCACGCGTTTTTAATGCCGATGAGCCTCGGGCGGGAGGTCACATCCCCCTTTTGACCAGGGGTGACAGCGGAGGATTCTCTTCAAGGCCAGCCAGCCGCCCCGAACAGGCCCATGCCCCTTGATCGCCATGATGGCATAGGTGCTGCACCCGGGTTCAAAACGACAATTTCGACCCAGATAGGGACTGATGAAGAGCTTGTAAGCGTCAATCAACGCAAGCAGGAAGACGGTGACAGCCTTATTGAAAAGGCGTGTCATTTTTCCAGGCCCTTGCGGAGCGCTTTACGAAGATCATCCTGAAGGAGGGGAAATTCTCGTCGGCGCGTACCGTCGCGGCCGATCAGGACAAAGTCTCCCGAAGGAAGACCGTCCTCACGCGCTACAAGACGCAACGCCTCACGGAGGCGGCGTTTTGTGCGGTTACGAATGACAGAGTTTCCAACCTTTTTCGTGACGGTAAAGCCGACACGGCTATCAGGCTGGCTATCATCCTGCAGCATCTGCACAACCATTCCCGGGGTAGCGACTTTACGCCCCTTCCCGGCAACACGCAGAAACTGCGGCCGCTTTTTCAGGCGGCCAGCTGTGTGGTTCCGGCTCAGGCGGAGAGCTTCGAGCGGCCCTTGGTACGACGGTTTGCCAGCACGCGGCGGCCACCGACTGTAGCACTACGTGCACGGAAACCGTGACGACGCTTACGAACCAGCTTGGAGGGTTGATACGTGCGCTTCATGACATCGATCCTTTAAAACCATGCAGACGCCTCTCTGGACATCCGCGTCGATCGGGCGCACGAAACGCCCGGTGAATGAGACCCGGGCTTGTACTCACCCGCCCCTCCCCTGTCAATGCTACACCCTCAGGAACTTAAGGATATGAGCCAGGATCCCGCTCTACCACCGTCATCAACTGACGACTCCAAGGCATTTCGACATGATCTGCGAAATGCCCTGTCCCCGGCAATGCTGTGTGCGGACATCCTGACATCCCATTCAGACGAATCCGTCAGAAAACATGCAGGAACAATTGTCGAGGCGCTGGAAAAAGCACTGCGCCTCCTGAAGAAACCTACTTCTTCTCAATAAGCTCGATCTTGTAGCCGTCTGGATCTTCCACGAAGGCAATGATGATCGTGCCAAACTTCAGTGGCCCGGCTTCACGGGTCACTTTGCCGCCGCCGATCCGAACAGCCTCTACAAGCGCAGCCACATCCGGCACGCCAATCGCAAAATGGCCGAATCCCGTGCCGACGTCGTAATCCGTTTCCTGGTCCCAGTTATAGGTCAGCTCAATTTCGGCCTGTCCGTTCTCATTATCAGCGAATCCAATGAAAACGAGTGTGTAACGGCCTTCACGAACTTCCTTGCGGCGCAGTTCTTTCATGCCAAGAAGGCTGTAGAACGCCAGACTGCGATCAATGTCTCGAATACGAACCATCGTGTGCAGGAATGTGCTCATTTTTCTTCTTTCAGATCTTCGCTTGTCAGCCCGTAAAGGAATAGCCCGTATCGGTCAGCCAAGGCGACGCAGCGGTCAGGGTCTGTCAACAACGTGACACCAGGCTGAAACGCGACGCCGCGCAATCCGTTCCGGGCCGCATTTTCCAGCGTCTCAGGACCTATTGTCGGCATATCTGCCCTCAGGTCCTGTCCGCTTTTAGGCATTTTGATAAGAACGCCGCCACTGCCAGCCTGCATCAGTTTGCCGCAGCGTCCCAGCATGGCATCCGTGCCCTCAAGAGCTTCGACAGCCAGAACCAGACCGCTCTGAACGACACACCCCTGCCCGATATCCAGTGCCGCCATGGCCCGCAGCACCTGAACACCACGCGCTATGTCCTGACGCGCCTGTTCGTCTGGCACAACGCGGCCAAGCGTCCCGCTTTTACCGGTAGCATGATCAAGGAATTCGTGGGCACCTCGAACGATGAACCCTTCTTCCCCGAGAACGCGCACAACGGCTCCGAGAAGCCCGTCATCGCCAAGGAAGATCGCGCGTCCCAGACGTGCAAGAACACGCGCCCCTTCCGCATCAGGGCGAAGGTCACGCCACGCAGGGCGCCGAACCGGTCCGATCAGAACCAGCTCCCGGCATCCATGCTTTTTAAGGGCTGTCAGGATTTCTCCTACAGCAGCAAGGCGAATGATTTCATGTGGATAAGGCGCCAGACGGGCCATGTCCGCGAAATCACGAAATCCGACCACGAAAACCGACTTCCCCTTTTCCAGGGCAGCCGCAGCGACCTTTGCAGGCAAGGGGCCTGCCCCGGCCAAAATACCGACGCAACCTGCCCCCATCATGCTCAGGCCCCTTCGGTTTCGGAAAGCCCCTCATTACGGGCCACACGTGTCAGCCCGCGACGGCTTGGCGCTTCCATAAAGTCCAGCATTTCAGCAATGCGCTGCAAATGCCCATATTCACGGCGCACGTCCGCAAGTCGGGCTTCCAGCACCACATCCGTACTGCCATGACGCGGATAAAGCGTCCGGAACGCACGACGCATGGCCTGCATTTCTTCCGGGCCCACACCAGACCGCTTCAATCCGATCCAATTCAGACCGACCAAGCGGGCGCGGTTCCCAAGAACGCTTCCATAGGGAATGACATCCATCTCGACGCCGCAAACGCCACCAACAACAGCGCCGCGCCCAATGCGCACGAACTGATGGAGCGCTGCTGATCCCATAACCTTTGCATCATCAGCAATCTCGACATGACCACCCATGACAACATTGTTCACGATGATCACACGATCACCGAGAACACAGTCATGCGCCACATGAGCATTTGCCATAATCAGGCAGGACGCACCAATTTTCGTCAGAGCATGTCCCTGCGCCGTTCCACGATGAATGGTGACGTTCTCACGGATGATAGTTTTCGCGCCGATCTCACAAAGTGTCGGCTCACCAGCATATTTGAGGTCCTGCGGTGCCATCCCGATCGTGACGAACGGATAGACTTCCACTTCCTCACGCAGGGTCGTGTGCCCGTCGACAATCACCGAAGCATGCAGGTGCACACCGTCGCCAAGTGTCACATGAGGCCCGACGATGCACCACGGGCCAATGCGAACATTTTCCCCAATTCGGGCACGTTCATCGACAAGAGCAGTCGCGTGAATCTCAGCGCTATCGGATCGTTTTCCTGCAATCTGCATCAGTTCAGCCCATGATCATGGCACTGAAGGTTGCCTCTGCAACAGCAACGCCGTCAACACGTGCAGTACCTTTGAATTTCCAGACGTTCGCCCGGGACCGTTCCTTGACCACCTCAATACGAAGCTGATCACCCGGCCCGACCGGACGGCGGAACTTGGCGCCTTCAATGGTCATGAAATACACCAGCTTTCCTTCGAAGGCCTTGCCAAGCGTCAGGACAACAAGTGTTGCAGCCGTCTGGGCCATGGCTTCGATGATCAGAACGCCTGGCATCACCGGATGGGAAGGAAAGTGTCCCTGAAAGAAGGGCTCGTTCACCGTGACGTTCTTGATGCCAACAGCGGACTCACCAGCCTTGATTTCCTGCATCTTGTCGATCAGCAGGAACGGATAGCGATGAGGAATCGCCTGCATGATCTGCAGAATGTCGATGCTCTCAGGAACCTGGTGCGTTCCCGAAGCCCCTTCTGCCGGGGTCGTCTTTTCAGCCGGAGCGTCCACTCGATCCATTTTGTTCACCATGCCCTTCTAAGGGAAAATTTTGTCAGTTTTCTGCTCTCCGAGCAGTGCGGATGGCCTCCCTTAGCAAAACTGGCTACGGGATACCATCCGTCCCCGGAAAGGTCAGTCGCCGCTTTTGCGGGAGAGCTTCCGCAAAGTGGCTACGTTCCGGAAGAATTCCCGGAAGGGCATGGCGGGGCTGCCGATAACATCTGCTCCCGCATCCACGTCAGACATGACACCGCACTGAGCCCCAACACGGGCCTTGTCACCAATCTTGATGTGACCAATCAGGCCGGCCTGAGCTGCAATCGTGACGAAATCGCCAAGCTCGGTCGAGCCGGAAATACCAGCCTGAGAAACAACAATGCAGCATTTTCCGAGCTGGGCGTTGTGTCCGATCTGAACCAGATTATCGATCCGCGTACCTGCCCCAATGATCGTATCGCGCATGGAGCCACGATCAATCGTTGAGTTAGCACCAATCTCAACGTCGTCCTCAATGACAACCAGACCAAGCTGCGGCACGGTCTCGAAACCAGCAGGGCCGACAGCAAAACCAAATCCGTCCTGACCAATGCGGGCGCCGGGATACAGTGTTACCCTGCTCCCGACACGGGCGTGCGTCAGACTGACATGGCTGCCAATGCGACAACGCTCACCAATCTCAACACTCCGACCAATCACGGCATGCGCACCAATCAGTGTGCCCGAGCCAATTTTCGCGCCACCTTCGACAACAGCGAAAGCCCCAATCTCGACATTCTCACCGATCTCAGCCGTCTCACTGACATAAGCCGAAGGATGGCGAACACCCGTCGATGACGGTGCAGGATGAAAGAGTGCTGCAATGCGTGCCCATGCAAGGTATGGCGTTTTGCAGACAAGGCCCGCCGTATGTGCTGGCAGCTTGTCGGCAAAAGCCGGCGCAAGAATGACCACTCCTGCACGCGTTTTTTCCAGAAGAGGCAGGTAGCGGCGATTATCCAGAAAACTCACGTCTTCCGGTCCCGCAACGTGCAATGGGGCAACCCCGCGGAAACTGACTTGATCCTCCTGCCCTTCAGCAGCGGAACGAACCTCGCTTCCCGATACTTCCGCAAGATGAACCAGACCAAAAGGTCCAGCTCTCAGGAAGAAGCGCTCATCACCAGGTCGGTTTTCGGTGAGTACCTTATCAGCCACAGGATCAGGCCTCAGTGATGCTGCCGGAGAACGGACTCAGGCTGCGCTGGCGTCGAAGCTGGCGCTGCCTGTTCAGGACCCTGCGGCGCACGCTGTTCGTCTGCCGTCGTTGGCATCTTGCCAGATTTGGCAAGTTGCTCAGGATCAACGCCTTCGTCAGGAATAAACACGTGTGGTAGCGTCTTGTTCAGCTGGTTTGCCACTTCTTCCGTGATGTCCTGCTCGCCCACATGCAGCACAACCTGCTCGGCATGCAGAACCAGGTTCATGTTATGCGCACCGGCAACGGCGGCAATGATGCCGTTGCCCTGCTCAAGCTCACGCTCGATCTGGTGAAAGGCAACCTGCGCAGCTTCCTGAACAATGCGAGCCTGGTTGCCAAAATCGCGCTGATCCTTGGCGCGACGCTCCTGAAGATGGCGCTCACGAAGCTGGATCTGATCAGCTGTAAGACTGCGGGCTTCGGATTGCAGCTTCTGCTGCTCACCACGCCATGCACCCTCTTCACGCTGCACAGCCTGTGCCAGCTTGTCACGGCGTGCGCCAAGAACCTGCTGGATCTCCTGCGCAGCAGACGACATCTGCATGACAGCCTGGACATTGATCACACCAATGACCGCAGCTGGCGGCGCAGCGCCCTTCGCAACAGTTGGTGGGTTAGGGATCGGCGGCAACGGCAGAACCGGTGGAGCCTGCTGTGCATTCGGAGCAGCCTGATCGTCTTCAACAGGCGCCTCAGCCATGGGCACACTTCGGCGAGGTGCCGGACGTGCAGCAGCCGGTGCCTCCGGATGTGCGGCTTTTGGAACAAACCATCCACCGTTGTTGGCGGCCTGGGCGTGAGCAGCGGGTGCAACAGCAAGAACCGTCGCAGCCAGAAGCGCACCGACCGAAGCCGGGCGCATCAGGGAAATAAAGGTCATAACCACCTCTGGGAAAGGGGATGGAATTGCTTGGAGCTCGAAATCAGACACGCAGTTCTTAGAACTGCTGTCCGAAGCCAAAGCGCAGCGGGTAAAGACGATCGCCCTTTTCCTTACGCAGCGGAATGGCACCATCAATATTCACAAGGCCAAACGGGCTCTTCCAGGAAATACCAAGACCCGTGGAAACACGCGGGATCATGGTGTCACCATTGATCGGGGTATAAGGATACCCGGCCTCGAAGCGGCGAGAATAGTCTGTGTACTTCTTCTGCACACGTACGCTCGACAGGCTACCAGCATCGACAAAGTAACGACCGGAAATACCAAGATCGTCGCCCATCGGCATCGGGAAGTTCAGCTGTGCGGAAGCCGTGTACATGAAACGGCCACCCAGCAGATCTTCCTGGCCCTGACGCGGAAGATAATCAAGCGTCGGGCAGGACCCGCTGACATACGCTCCCGTACAGATATGGCCAGAACGCGGGCCTACACCACCCTGCAGGAAGCCTCGCAGGTTTTCACCACCAAGATAGAAGTTATCAATGATGTTGCGCTTGCTGTTGGAATCCCAGTCGCCCATGTAGCCCACGCCGCCCTTGAACTGCATGGTCCAGTCATGGCTGCCGGTAATGCTGTCGAGCGGCAGGTAGTACGCGCCATCAGCCTTCACACGGAAATACTTGGCGTTTCCGCCAACACCCGCGAAATCACCGCCCAGCTTCATCATGTAACCGTCATGAGGATTCATACGACGGTCACGACGGTCATAGGTCAGGGAGGTGCTCAGCTGCGACAGGAGCGACCAACCTGCAGACTGCTGAACGTAAACAGACGGCACCCATTCGATATAGGACGGGTCAGCTGCAACCGTTGCGGCATCATAGAAGTTGCCAACCTGACGATCGACCAGCGTGTAGCTGAAGGACTGCGACAGATAGCGGTTATACGCATACCCAAGACGCAGGCTCATACCGTACTGGGATTCTTTGTAGCTCTGATACGTCTGGTAGTTATTCTGGATGAAGTAGAAATCAGCGCCAGCCACCAGGTTACGGTTCAGGAAGTACGGATCCGTAATGGAGATGTCAGCCTGCTTCTCATAGTATGCAACCGTACCCGAGATACCGGCGTCAATACCCGTGCCAAGCATGTTGTGCTGCTTGATGGACGCATTACCCAGCACACCAACGTCTGTGGAGTAACCACCACCCAGTGAGAACTCACCTGTCGGCTTCTCAACCACGTTGGCAGACACGTTCACACGATCAGGAGCGGAGCCCTGCGTCTGATCAACAGATACCGTGCTGAAATATCCGAGGTCCTGAAGGGCCAACTTGGAATATTTCTTGTCAAACGGGGTGTACGGGTCGCCCTCTGCCATGGGCAGGTTGCGTCGGATCACGTTATCCCGGGTGATGGTGTTGCCGTTGATGTCAATACGCTCGACATACACATGCGGCCCTTCAGTCACATCGAACAGAAGGTCAACAATCCGCTTTTCCGGATTACGGGCAATTTCAGAGCGCACCATCGCAAACGGATGCCCCTGAGCCTGCAACCACTCCTGCATGTTTGTCGTGTTATGCTGGATGGCAGTGCCATCGTAGATCTGATGCTTGAACAGCTCGATGTGCTTGCGCATCATTTCCGGCGTTACACGACGCACCGTGGAACGAACGTCCATCTTGCCAATGCGATACTGCTCACCTTCATGGATGGTGAACGTTACGTAGAAAGACTTATGATCGGGAGAGAGCTCGCCCGTCGCGTCGATCATGTGAAAATCGACAAATCCGTTGTGAAGGTAGAAGCGGCGCAGAAGCTCCGCATCGTACTTGATACGCTCAGGATTATACTCATCCGAGGATGAGAAGAAGCGATACCAGGTATTCTCCTTGGACGAGATCACCTGCGCCAGACGTGCTTCACTGAAAGCGTGGTTGCCAACAAAAACGATCTTGTGGATCAGCGTCTGCTGAGCCTCGTTGATTTTGAAAACAACATCGACACGGTTATGAGAGAGCTTGATGATCTGCGGCGTGACCGTCGCGCCGAAACGCGCCTTGCCCGCATACTGATTCAAAATCTTCTGACGGTCGGCAGCCGTGGTCTGAGACGAAAATACCGCACGAGGACGAAGACTGATTTCCTTGCGGAGATCCTCATCCTTCAGGGCATGATTGCCTTCAAAGACAATACGATTGACGATCGGATTTTCAACCAGATTCACCAGCAGCGTATTACCATCGCGGTGAAGGGTGACGTCCTTGAAAAGGCCCGTTGCATAGAGCGTCTTCAGGGAACGATCCAGATCGTCCTGATTGAAAGAGTCACCCGGCTGAGCAACCATGTACGACAGAACCGTACTGGTCTCGATACGCGTGTTACCAGTGACCGAAATGGCCTGGATCACGTTGTTGCCTGAGGTTGCACCTGATGTCTGGTGCTGACGAGCAGAGCGGGCCTCCGCCACACCGAGAGCGGTCGGGAGAAGACATGCGGATGCCAGCAGCATCAAACGCATGTTCGGGGACCGGGAACCTCTTGACCGTGATCCTGACAAACCGGTTTTCCTTGTAACAGATTTTTCGCAGGCGCCTGACACGCTACGCCATTGGCGGAGGTATCCGAAAATCCCCCCACCATGCAAGATCTCCCTTCACTCACGAAGAGTTACCGGGCGTATCTCACATTAGCTTCCGGCGTGAAACATCCAGTGAAACAGACCCAGATTCGTGAGATCATTCACTGTTGAAAAGAGGAAAAGCGCGCCGATAAGCGCCATTCCGACCTGCATACTGACTTCCTGAACACGGCGTGAAACCGGGCGCCCCTTAATGGCTTCGACAGCATAAAAGATCAGTCGTCCACCATCGAGAACCGGGATCGGAAACAGATTAATCAGCCCAAGATTGATGGAAAGAAGCGCCATGAACGAGACAATACTGGCCATGCCATAGCTGGCGACCTGTCCGGAGATCTGCGCGATTCGGATTGTTCCCCCCAGTTCCCGTGCACTGCGCTGCCCGGAAATGATCTGCCAGACCCCCTGCAACGTCCGCACTGACATGGTCCAGGTTTCCTGAACACCCATGACCGCCGCCTTGATCGGGGAAACCGGTTTCCCCGGAGAGGCCGCAAAACCAACGCCCAGAACACCAGTCGGATGGGAGCCAGCCTTTACGCTGCCAAGTGTAACGGGCAGCGTCAGATCCTGGCCATTCCGGCGCACTTCAAGCGTGGTCTCAGCGCCTGGTCTTGCCGCTACCGTCCCCATGACATCTTCAGGACCGGAAATGGACAGCGAGCCAATCCGGGTAATGACATCACCCGTTTTTACACCCGCCTTCTCTGCGGCACTGCCTGCCACAACCTGGGAAATATCCCCGCGAAGCTGCGGCTTGCCCACCGTTGCGAACAACAGGGTAAACGCCACAATCGCAAACAGAAAATTGAAAACAGGCCCCATCACGATCACCAGCGCGCGGGAACCGACAGGCTTGTCATGAAAAGTACGCCCGGGAATCCAGGCCGCTTTTTGCTCATCCGTGGCATCGTCAGGGCCTTCAAACCCGTGCGGTTTGACATACCCACCAAGTGGAATCGCGCTCAGGCGCCATTCAGTGCCGGATTTGTCATGCCACCGGCGAAGAGCAGGCCCAAAACCGATGGAGAATGTCTCAACCTTTACCCCGCGCCACCGGGCAGCAAGGTAATGGCCCAACTCGTGGATAAACACGAGAACACCAAGAATCAGAACATAGGCAAGAATGGTACGCAGAAAATCATGCATGCAGGGCAGTCTCGCTTACTATGTTCCGCAGTCGGCCGCTTTCGCGAAGAATATGCTCTTCTGCCAATGCCCGACCGCGCGCATCCCATTCCAGGACTTCATCCAGCGTCGTCAGTTCAGGATTTTCCGTCATGGCCTGAAGAGCGCTATCGATGGTTTCACCAATACCAAGGAATCCTATCCGACGGTTCAGAAAAGCGTCCACGGCAACTTCGTTGGCTGCTGAGAAAACTGCGGGAGCAGCCCCTCCTGCCCTGAGAACCTGACGGGCAAGTCGTAGGGGAATAAAACGCGTCTCATCCGGGGCCTCGAAATCGAGGCGCCCGAAAGCTGTCAGATCCAGACGCTGGCATGGTGTTTCCATGCGGTCAGGCCACGCAAGAGTGTGAGCAATGGGGATACGCATGTCTGCTGACCCCATCTGCGCGACCAGACTGCCATCCCGGAACTGAACAAGCCCATGCACCACAGACTGAGGGTGCACCAGAACATCAATGCGGTCTTCTGTCAGACCAAACAGACGTGCGGCCTCAATAACCTCCAGGCCCTTATTGGCCATGGAAGCCGAATCAATCGTGATTTTCGCACCCATCGTCCAGGTAGGATGCTTCAGCGCCTTTTCAAGCGTCGCATCACGCATCTCTTCCAGAGTGGACTGACGGAAGGGGCCGCCTGAGGCTGTCAGCACGATCTTTTCGACCGTGCTCATATCACAACCACCCAGAGCCTGGGCGATCGCATTATGCTCTGAATCGACAGGAAGAAGCGTCGCACCAGCTTCGCCAACAGCCCGGAGCATCACATCGCCCGCACAGACGAGAGCTTCCTTGTTGGCGAGCGCGATTGCATGACCATTGCGTGCGGCAGCAAGTGTTGGCTCCAGGCCCGCTGCGCCTGTGATGGCAGCCATGGTCCAGTCCGCTTCCATCGCACCAGCCTCGATAACAGCCTGACGCCCGGCTGCAGTGCGAATACCGCTCCCTGCCAACCGTGCTTTCAGATCGTCATGCAGGCTCTCATCGTGAATAACAGCAATTTCAGCGCGAAGTTCGCGAGCCTGCTCTGCAAGAAGGGCAACGTTACGCCCCCCGACCAGCGCCCGCACTTCAATATCACTGCCCATCCGCTTGAGTAGATCGACCGTCGAAGTCCCGATGCTACCTGTACTGCCCAGAACGCTGATCCGCCGAGGCTTGGCCACAGAACCGTCAATCATGAGAAGATTCCCCCTGAGGAATGATACGATGCGCAGACCCGCCTATCAGATCCGCAGGAGTGGCAGACCAGAACACCTGCCCCGCAACTGCCAGTGACAAAAGCGCGGCAAGCGGTGCCGCAGCCAGTAGGCCATCAAAACGATCCAGCAGGCCGCCATGACCTGGAATCAGACGGCCGGAATCCTTGACGTTCAGTCTACGCTTGGCCGCACTTTCAAGCAGATCACCACTCTGGGAGAAAACACCCAGAACCGCGCCCCACAGGAGACCACCACCCACAAAGCCTGCTCCAGATAGCCACGCCACCATTCCCCCGGCAAAAGACGCACCGATCAGGCCGCCAATTGCGCCCGAGCGGGTTTTTCCGGGAGAGATTGAAGGGGCCAGTTTAGGGCCACCAAAGATGCGGCCTGTCAGATAAGCAAAACTGTCGCTGGCGATCACAACGCACAGCACGAACAGAACGCTCTCTAAACCATAGGGCAAATGTCGAAGCCAGAGGAGCGAAAGACCGCCCAGAATGGAGACGACAACAGGAATACAGGCTGGAATACCAAAGATGAGGCTTGGCCAAACCATCCAGAATGCGCCGCTCCACTCGCCGCGAAGGGCCGCAACCCCTGACACCATCGGCCAGAGAAGAAGGAGGACGCCGCGCCAGGTGTGTAATGGCTGCTTGATGAGGGTAAGCCCCTCCCAAACCAGCCCGAACATGGCCAGAAGGATGAGAGCGTTATAGATCATGCCGCCTTGCCAAAGGCATCCCCCGGCAACGACAACGAGAATGACAGCTGACGTCAGACGCAGCTTCAGATCAGACCACCGGGAAGATCCGCTCATGCTGGCCGACCGCCAAAACGGCGCTGCCGCCCGGCAAAATGCGAGAGAGCCTGAACGAACTCGGCTTCCCCGAAATCCGGCCACAAGACGTCCATGAACACCAGTTCCGCGTAAGCACTCTGCCAGAGCAGAAAGTTGGAGAGACGGCATTCTCCACTTGTCCGAATAACGAGATCCGGATCTGGCATATCGGACGTCTGAAGCGCCTGATCCAGACGCTCCTCAGTAATATCCGACGATGCCAATGTTCCATTGGCAACCTGATCCGCAAGACGTCGTGCCGCCTGAACGATATCTGCTCGTCCGCCATAGGACAGGGCGAGCGTCAGAGTCAGGGTCGTGTTGGAAGCAGTCTTCGCTTCCGCACGGCGCAATTCCTCGCGCAACGCTCCTTCGAACCGCTCAGGCTCTCCGATAACGCGCAAACGCACCCCTTGCTCATGCAATTCATTGAGCTTGTGGCGCAGATAGAAACGCAGGAGCGATGTCAGGTCACCGACTTCCTCAGCAGACCGCCGCCAGTTTTCCGAAGAAAAAGCGTAAAGCGTCAGATAGCGCACGCCCTGACGAATGGCCGAACGAACGCAATCCTGCACAGCCTCGGCACCTTTCCGGTGTCCGGCTGCAACTGGCAGATTGCGCGAGCGCGCCCAACGCCCATTCCCGTCCATGATCATGGCGACATGGACGGGAACAGCGGCACCTTCCCCCTCTCTTGATGAAAGAGAAGGCGTGCTGGTCTGAGGAAGAGATCCCATTGTCAACGAAGGTATCAGACCTGTTTGATCTCGCGTTCTTTCTCCGCGAGAATATCGTCAACTTTCTTGACGTACTGATCTGTCAGCTTCTGCACGGAATCCGTCCAGGACTTCATGTCGTCCTGGCTGATGTCACCCTTCTTTTCGAGCGACTTCGTCTGTTCCATGCCGTCACGACGAACACCACGTACAGCGATCTTACCGTTTTCGGCATAACGATTGGCTGCGCGCGCCAGTTCGTTACGACGCTCTTCCGTCAGTACCGGAATGGGAACGCGGATCGTCTGACCGTCAGCAGCAGGGTTAAGACCCAGGCCACCATCACGGATGGCACGTTCCACTGCACCAACCAGCGTACGATCCCAGACGGAAACCGTCAGCATCCGGGCTTCCGGAACAGCGATAGATCCCACCTGAGAAAGCGGCACTTCGGAGCCATAGGCTTCAACCCGGATCGGCTCCAGCAGGTTCGGGCTGGCACGACCAGACCGCAGGCCAGAGAGGTCACGACGCAGACTCTCAATCGCACCATCCATACGGCGCGTGAGGTCAGCCATCAGGTCTTTCAGGTCAGCAGACATTAAGCTGTTCCTTTCTGAATCAACGTAAGTTCAGGAGAATATCCTGAAAGGCTCGTTAAAAATGAGGCGATCAGCCTGCTTCGATAACCCGTGTAAAGCGACCTTCGCCACGCACAACGGCTGCAAACGCGCCCGGAGCATGCATGTTGAAGACCACGATGGGCAATTTATTTTCGCGAGCAAGACTGATCGCTGCGGCATCCATGACATTCAACTGACGAGCCAGAACATCCATGTACGTCAGCTGATCATAACGCACGGCATCAGGATTACGACGCGGATCATCGGAATAGATGCCATCGACCTGCGTTCCCTTGAACACGACGTCGCATTCCATTTCATTGGCACGCAGGGCGGCAGCTGTATCCGTCGTGAAGTACGGGTTACCCGTTCCCGCAGCGAAGATAACAACGCGCCCCTTCTCCATATGACGGACTGCCCGACGACGGATATAGGGCTCGGCAATCGCGGCCATCTGAATAGCCGTCATGACGCGCGTTTCAAGTCCCTGACGTTCAAGGCCGTTCTGGAGCATCAGTGCGTTGATGACCGTTGCCAGCATACCGGCATAGTCACCCTGCGCACGATCCATGCCACGTGCCGCCGCAGACAGACCACGGAAAATGTTGCCACCACCGACAACGAGGCAGACCTGCACACCAGACGCCACAACTGCGGCGATATCGGCGGCGACCATGTCCACCATTTCCGGGTCCACTCCACCCGAGCCCTTACCCATCAGGGCTTCACCTGACACCTTGAGCAGAACACGTTTGTAGGAGGGGCTTTTGTCTCGTTGTTCGGTCATCGTGCCCGTCTCTTGCTGGATTTGTGGTGACTTTGCGCCTGTCATACAGACGCAGAGGGCTGGGAACAAGCGATGTCAGACACGAGGCTTCTTATGAAAAGCCCCGTTGACAGCGTTTCCACCCTGTTACTCTTCGAGGCCAATCGCCCTCAGGCGTGCCTTCTCTTCATCCCAGCCTGCCCGCTCCTTGACGTTCAGGAAAAGATGGCAGGTTCGCTCAAGCAGGCCCTGAAGCTCCATTCGTGCTCGTGCGCCAATGGATTTGATTTTATGGCCGCCTTCGCCAATCAGGATCGCCTTATGACCCGGGCGTGACACGTAGATTGTAACTTCCACGCGCACTGATCCATCGGGGCGCTCCTTGAAGCTCTCTGTCTCGACTGTCGCCTGATATGGAATCTCTTCATGCGTCTGCATGAAGATCTGTTCGCGCACCAGTTCAGCCGCGAGAAGACGATCTGGAAGATCCGTCAGATCATCTTCCGGGTAAAGATACGGGCCTTCCGGCAGTTCACGTGCCAGATGATCCATCAGGTCATCAACACCGTCTCCGGAACGGGCGCTCAGCATGAACACATATTCAACGCTGATCAGGCTGCTGACATCCTTCGTCAGCGGCAGCAATTCTTCCGCACCAACAAGATCCGTCTTGTTCAGAACAAGCCACACTCTCTTACCGCTACCCGCAAGCTTGCCAATGATCTCACGGACATCATCCCGCAAGCCGGCCTTGGCGTCGATCAGGAGAAGCGTCAGATCGGCATCCTGAGATCCCGTCCAAGCCGCGTTGACCATGGCCCTGTCAAGCCGACGGCGCGGCTTGAAAATACCGGGCAGATCCACAAGGATGATCTGGGCATTGTTGCGAACCACAATTCCCAGCGTGCGAAAGCGTGTCGTCTGAGCCTTGGGGCTCACAATCGACAGTTTGGCACCGGCAATCCGGTTCAGAAGTGTTGATTTTCCAGCATTCGGGGACCCGACAAGGGCCACGAAACCGCAGCGTGTGGTCATGTACCAATCCTTTTCCACATGCGCCTCACGACGCTACGTTCTGACCAAGACGTTTCAGAAGATCTATTGCCGCCGCACTCTCGGCCACTCTCTTACTGCCTGCTTCTCCATGCCCCGTCAGGCCAAATGCCTGAACGGCCACACGAAACACGGGCGCATGAGACGGCCCCTCTGCGGCGAGGAGTTCATATTTCGGGAGCGGGAGCCCTTTGGACAGGAGATACTCCTGCAAAAGGGTCTTGGGCTCCTTGTGAGGACGGGCATGACTGTCAATCCGCCCTTCCCATTGTTGACGGACGACACGCCGTGCAGGCTCCAGCCCGGCATCCAGATAAAGCGCGCCCAACAGAGCTTCCATAGCATCTGCCCGGATGCTGGACAGGCGGCGAATACCGGCAGCCTCTTCATGCGGGGAAATCGTCAGAGCCGAAGACAAATGGATGTTATCCGCGATTTCGGCCAGAACCGGCCGGGAAACAAGATGCGCATGCCTCGGACCCAGCGCGCCTTCCTGCTCCAGCGGATAGTGTTCGAACAGCCACTCCGCCATCAGAAGGCCAAGCACCCGGTCTCCAATGAATTCCAGTCGCTCGTTCGAACCGGTTCCCTTAGGGCCCTGCGTGCGTTTGCCACGACGAGGATCACGCCCACTGACGGCAGAACGATGCGTCAGAGCTTCCACGAGCAGATCCCGGTTCGCAAAGCGATGACCGAGCGCCTGCTCCATGGCCTCCATGGCCTCTTCCTGTGAGAGTTTCATGTGACAGGGTGCAGAAAACGGTTCCAGCGAATTTCGACCGGCCAGTACCAGAACTGCCATGCCGGATGCCGCAAATCCATGGAGAACAGAACAAGCGGCGCACGCCCTACAAGGTTCTGCATCGGGACATAGCCGAGATCATCCGGACCATCGCCCTGAAAACGACTGTCAGCGCTATCGTCCCGATCGTCACCCATCGCGAAGAAATAACCCTGCGGCACGACATATTCTGGCGTGTCGTTAGCAAAGCCTTCGTCCGTCAGCTTGAGAATATCATGCTCAACAGGTGGTCGCCCGGCACTCCCAGGCAGCGCTTCCCGATAACGGTCACCGCTCAGCAGACGGTTATTTTCGTCGACAACCTCGTAATGCCCCAGGGACGTCCGCGGCACTTCAATTCCATTAAGGAAGAGCTTTCCGCCCGTCATCTGAATGTGGTCACCCGGAAGCCCGACAATCCGCTTGATGTAATCAACGGACGTGTTCTGGGTGAACCGGAAAACAGCCACATCGCCACGATGCGGCTCAGAGCCCATGATCCGTCCGTTAAAGAGATTGGGCGAAAACGGAAACGAAAACCGTGAATAGCCGTAGCTGGATTTCGATACCAGAACGAAATCACCGATCTGCAAGGTCGGGATCATCGAGCCTGAGGGAATATTGAACGGCTCAAACACCAGAGAACGCACTGCAACGACAGCCAGCACCATAAGGGCAAGCCAGCGCACGCTCTCTCCCAGAGATTCTTCACGGGCCGCCGGCTTTGCACCAGTCTTCTCTGAACCCTTCACGGGGCTTTTCTCCTGAGTCATGGGACGCTCTTAACGCAGCTTGCCCGCAATGGCGAGCGCTTCAAACCCTAACAGACTGAATGATGACCTGCGCCAATGCAAAGGGAGGGTCATCCGTCAGGCTCACAAGAACGTCTGCCCGACATCCTGATGGCGTCAGACGATCCAAGGCGAGCTGAGCTCCGCCGGAAAGAACGAGCGTTGGAGCGCCCTTTTTATTGTTCAGAACCCCAATGTCCTGAAGTTGCACACCTTCAGCAACCCCTGTCCCCAAAGCTTTGACGCACGCTTCTTTGGCCGCCCAACGCTTGGCATAACTTCCCGCTCGCGCCGGACCAGACAGACGCTCGGCGTGACTACGCTCGGCTTCCGTAAATACCCGGTCAAGAAAGCGATCTCCAAACCGGTCAATGCTGCGTTCGATGCGGGAAATCATGCACAGGTCTGTTCCCATGCCGAGAATCACGCCGTCATCCCTTCGCGCGCTCCACCTGCATCACACCCACAGCAGTCCGGAACGCGGCAATAAGTGACGAGAGATGCCTTAGGTCACGGACTTCAAGATCAACCAAAATTTCCATAAAATCGAGCTGACGGTTCACAATCTTGAGGTTGATGACGCTGCCATTATATTTAGCTGCGGTATTGGTCAGGGTCGCCAGAACTTCGGGCTCATTTGCCGCAATAACCGACAGGCGCGCCGTGTAAGGAACCGCATCCTTGCGTCTTCCGAGCGCCTCATAATCCCAGTCCACTTCAATGAAGCGCTCTGGCGTGTCTGCGAAACTCGACAGGTTCTGGCATCCACGACGATGGATCGTCACGCCCTTACTCTGCGCTATGATGCCGACAATCGGGTCGCCCGGCAGCGGGCGGCAGCATCCGGCAAAACTCGTCGCAATCCCTGTGCCGATACCCTTGAGAATATTCGTAGACTGAACAACAGGCGACTGACGTGCCGGCCCACTTCCTGCCCCCAAAAGAAGCGACTGACCAAAGCGCGGTGACAGACCCGGCACCATCCGAGGCGCCCGACCATTCTGCCGCAGATCCGGATATGCGGTATTGACCACATCCTTCGGACCCAACTGTCCGTTCCCGACAGCCACATAGAGATCTTCGATGGAACTCTGCCGAAGCTCCTTGAGGATTCCGTCAAGAACCTTTTCGGAGCCATCGACACCTTCCTGACGGAAGGCCTTGGCAATGGCTGCACGCCCATTGTCCAGATGTACCTGGCGCTGCTGCGCGGCCACAAACCGGCGCACGCGCGCACGAGCCTTGCCCGTAACAACAAACCGCTCCCATGACGGCGACGGTGTACCGCCACGAGCCGTCATGATCTCGACCTGATCACCGTTCTGGAGCTCATGACGCAATGGCAGAAGCCGCCCGTTTACCTTAGCTCCAACACAGGTATCGCCCACCTGACTATGAACGGCATAGGCAAAGTCGACAGGTGTCGCGCCCCGGGGAAGCGAGATCAGCTGCCCTTTGGGCGTAAAGCAGAAAACCTGGTCCTGATAGAGTTCAAGCTTGGTATTTTCCAAGAACTCATCCGGGGCCTGGCTGTCTTCCAGAATATCCAGAAGATCCTGCACCCAACGCAGCTTCCGGCTACCTGCGCCAAAAGCCGAAGATAGCGCTGCGGCTTCACGCTCGCTTGGCGTCGCATCTTCTTTATAGGCCCAATGCGAGGCCACGCCGTTTTCAGCGAGATCGTGCATTTCCGCCGTACGGATCTGCACTTCAATCTTCTGATTACGCGGGTGACGGAGTGTCACACCTGTATGCAGGCTCTGGTAGCCGTTGGCCTTTGGGGTGGAAATATAGTCTTTGAAGCGGCCCGCAATCATCGGATAGGCGCCATGAATGGCGCCCAAAGCCATATAACAGGCATCACGAGTTGGAACGAGCAGACGGAACGCCATGATGTCCGAAAGCTGTTCGAACGCCACATTGCGTCGCTGCATTTTCTCCCAGATTGAAAAGGGAGATTTTTCGCGCCCGGTTACTTCGACCTTGTCGAGACCCGCTTCCGCACAAAGAGCAATCAGCTCCTTGCGAATATGTTCAATAATGTCTGCGCCCTGCCCGCGCAGGAAGTTTAGACGCGCACGGATCGTGGCGTCTGCTTCCGGCTCAAGCTGGGCGAAGGAAAGATTTTGAAGCTCCGTCTTGACCCGATCCATACCAATGCGCTCGGCGAGCGGCGCATAGATATCCATGGTCTCACGGGCAATACGCTGCCGCCGGTCCAGGCGCTGCACATAATGCAGCGTCCGCATGTTGTGCAGACGATCGGCAAGCTTGACGATCAGGACGCGGATATCCCGCGACATGGCCAGCACAAGCTTACGGAAGTTTTCCGCCTGCTTCGTCCGGTCAGACTGCAGCTCAAGCCGCGTCAGCTTCGTCACACCATCGACGAGGGATGCAACGTCTTCGCCAAATCGGTTTTTCAGAGAGGCACAGGAAACGCCTGTATCTTCAACCGTATCATGCAGTAGCCCCACAATGATGGACGTCGTGTCCATCCTGAAACCTGCCAGAATATTGGCAACAGCAATCGGGTGAGTGATGTAAGCGTCACCGTTATCCCGGCGCTGCTCATTATGAGCATCGGCTGCCAGATCATAGGCAGCCTCGACGCGGGATAGATCAGCAGTCGGATCGTAACTCTCGATCCGACGGAGCAGCCCGCTGATGGAAGGTTTGAAGTCTCCCGTCGCGACAGCGGTGCGCTCAACAGGAGGAGATGCGTCAGGCATGATGCATACCCCCCTCAGTCAGGATAAAGCAGAGAAAATCAGCGGCGGCCCCGGCCACCCAGCTCTGCCTCAATGGCAGCAGCTTCATCGGCGGACATGTTGTCTGCCATGTGAGCATGCTCTTCTTCAGCAGAAACATCCTGCAGACCGAAAATGTTCTGGTCCGTCGGGATGATGTCCATGACTTCTTCGTCCACAGGCTCCGGCTCGGGAGCGCGGGCGAGCGAGCGGATGATGCCGTCACGCAGGCCACCAAGGTTCAGCTTGTCTTCAGCGATCTCACGAAGTGCAACGACCGGGTTCTTGTCGTTATCACGATCGAGCAGCATCTCTTCGCCACGGGAGAGTGCGCGGGCACGCTGGGCAGCCAGCAGAACCAGCTCGAAACGGTTTGGAACCTTCTCGATGCAATCTTCGACGGTTACACGCGCCATGCGACTGGCCCCCTTCGGGTAAAACTATAGAAAATGAATACAGAAGAGGCTGGCATTAGCATGCTGTTCATGCCAATGCAACGCAGCCCCGCTTTTCTGCCATAATCCTGACCAAACTTAATCGCTGGCTGAATCGTTTCATGTTCTATCGTTGGGGCCTGTCTCTGTCAGGCGAGACAACACATTTTACAACCAGGAATATCATATGATTTTGCGTCAAAACGAACGCACCGCTCTCTTCATCGATGGCGCGAGCCTTCATCACGCCGCACGCAACCTTGGATTTGAAGTAGATTTTCGTAGCCTTCGCAGTCTGTTTGAAAGCCAGAGCCAGTTCCAG
The DNA here is from genome assembly GCF_002153615.1 of Gluconobacter sp. DsW_058. Classification (NCBI taxonomy): domain Bacteria; kingdom Pseudomonadati; phylum Pseudomonadota; class Alphaproteobacteria; order Acetobacterales; family Acetobacteraceae; genus Gluconobacter; species Gluconobacter sp. DsW_058. The sequence continues at coordinate 155,793 of NZ_JOPH01000057.1, read as the reverse complement.
CGCGCCTTCTATTACGCCGCCATGCCTGAGACGGACGACTATTCTCCACTTCGCCCCCTGACAGACTGGCTGGCCTACAACGGCTACCACCTTGTTCTGAAAAATGCCCGAGAGTTTACGGATCATTCAGGAAGACGCCGTATCAAGGGAAATATGGATGTCGAACTCACCGTAGATCTGCTTGAGCAGTCCTCCAGACTGGATCACGCCGTCATCATCAGCGGCGACTCGGATCTGCGTCGTGCTGTTGAGGCCGCACAGAGCCGTGGCGTACGCGTGACTGTCATTTCTTCCATGCGCTCGACCCCGCCCATGATCGGCGATGACCTGCGCAGACAGGCTGACCGTTTCGTGGAGTTGGCTGACATTGCTCCGTCCTTCACACGGCGCCAGTCAGAAACGAGGCCGCGTCAGGCTCCGCCGGTTCGTCATCCAGCAGACATCAATAGTGACGAGAGCAGCGATACATGACGCCCCAGGCTTCTTCCGGTTCAACAATCTCAGACGATCACTCATCTGTTCGTTCCGAGGTCCAGCCGTCCTTGTCTTTAAAGGACGGACTTGGCCCCCTGTCCTCTGAGTTGCTGGTTGTCTGCCTTGATCCGGAAAAAGCCACCAAGACCCTTGTGCCATTTCTTGAAGCACAGGGAATTTGTTTTGCTGGAGACAGACGTGATCCGCTTCTCATTCAGGCGCGTATCACGTCTGTCACCCGGCGCCTGCCTCCGGAGCAGGTATCTCTTCCCACCGATATGGAATCCTGTAGTGCCGCTCTCTGCGACGAATTACAGGGCATGGGGGGACTGCGCCTCGTCCTGGTTCTGGGCATAAGCGCTCACATCGCTGTCCTTGGAGCCTGCGGTATTCCCCTGACACGGCTCGATTTCCGGCCCGGCGAAATTACACGTCTGCCAGACGGGCTCCTGCTTGCCGATGCGTGCCACCACCTCTCTGAAGAGGCCGACCCCGATCTTCTAACTCAGCGCAAAAATGCTTTGATAAAGCTTATTCCGCAGATCAGGAGCGCCTTGCGCCCGAGTGCGTGAGCACGCACCTGCCAGCGCTCACAAGCGCTGGCACTCTTGTCAGCAGCACTAGCCCCATTACCGTCAGATAAAAGGCAGTCGTGCTGTTCAGCGTTTTGAACGAAAGAAAGAAATGTATGCCTGCCAGAACAGCAGCGACATAGACCAGTCGATGCAACCGCTTCCAGTTTCGCTTGAGCCCTCGCATTGAGATGCGATTTGATGTCACGGCAAGCGGCAGAAGCAGCACCAGCGCCACCATTCCCAAAATGATGAATGGGCGCCGCGTTACATCTCGCCAGAAAATCGAAATATCAAACTGAAGATCCAGCGCGAGATAAGAGGCCAGATGCATTACAGCGTAGAAAAACGCTAGCAATCCCGTCAACCGTCTGAATCTTAGCAGATTGATGCCTATAATTTTTTGCATCGGAGCGAGGGCAAGGCAGATCAGCAGGAACCGGAAAGCCCAAAGACCTAAGCTGCGCTCAAAGACATTGACTGGATCAGCACCAAGCTCTCCGTTTTGTCCCAGCCAGACCAGCCAGGCAGCCGGAATGAGACCAAGGGGATAAAGCACGACGTGCCAGTATCTCCGTAAAAAAGCAGTGCTTTTCCCTGATACTCTAGAAGCTTTCATGCAGGTTCATGCCTTTATAGAGACTGGCGACCTGCTCGGCATAACCGTTGAACATCAGTGTTGGCTGACGTTTCGTGCCAAAGAGAGTCTTGGAGCCAATGACACGCTCACTCGCCTGGCTCCATCGCGGATGGTCAACCTGCGGATTGACGTTGGCGTAAAAGCCATATTCGTCTGGCGCCAATCGGTTCCATGTCGTCGGAGGCTGCCGGTCCAGCAGAAGGATACGCTGGATGGATTTAATGCCCTTGAAACCATATTTCCACGGCACAACCAGCCGGATGGGAGCACCATTTTGATTGGGCAGGCTTTCGCCATAAATACCGACGGCCAGCAATGTGAGCGGGTTCATGGCCTCATCCAGCCTCAAACCCTCAACATAGGGCCACGAAATTCCTGAAAATGCACTGCTTTGCCCCGGCATTTCAGAGGGCCTGACAACACTTTCAAAAGCGACATAGCGAGCATTACTGTCAGGCTCAGCCAAGGCCAGAAGCTTCGCCAGCGGAATGCCATCCCACGGGATAACCATGGACCACGCCTCGACACAGCGCATGCGGTAAATGCGCTCTTCAATGTCAGAGGATTTTAACAGTGCTCCAACATCAATGCGTTGAGGCTTCTTCACCATCCCTGAGATTTCGAGTGTCCAAGGCAATGGGTGGAAATCACCTGCATGAGAAACAGGATCATCCTTCTCCATCCCGAATTCATAAAAATTATTGTACCCGGTTACGAATTCTTCCGGCGTCGGCGTTAGCCCTCCCGAATAAGGGCCAGGATATGCTTTTAGAGCGTCCGCTTCAGCCGTCCCGGCAAGAGCAGCCATGAGACTCATGGCACTCCCTCCCAGCATTCCGCGGCGAGAAAGATAAACCTCTTTTGGGGTGATCTCCGATGGTGCAGGACATGGATAGCGAAAAATCGCCATGATCAATTTCCGATCTGAATGAAACTCTGGCAGCCATAGTGCGTGAACTGAAGCAACGCATCGTAAGGAGCCTGTTTGCATGCCCGATATGAAAATCGGTTTTATCGGCTACGGCGCCATGGCCCAGCGGATGGGCGCCAATCTCCGCCGTGCCGGATATTCCGTCGTGGCCTTTGCGCCCTCCGGCGGCAAAGACGAGACGGAGATGCTTCCCTCCCCGCGCGCCATTGCCGAGGCTGCCGACGTCATAATCCTTTGCGTTCCCAACGATGCGGCTGAAAATCAGTCCCTTGAGGGAGAAAATGGAATGCTTGCGGGCATTTCAAAAGGCAAGCTGGTGCTCGACACGTCAACAGTGTCTCCCGAGCAAGCACTCGCTCTTGCCAAGATCGCTGCAGAAAACGGATTTGTCGTTTTGGACGCCCCAATGTCCGGCAGTACACCCGAAGCCGAAACCGGCGACCTGGTCATGCTGGTTGGTGGAGATGCCGAGACTGTCGAACGCGCCAAGCCGATTCTGAACATCGTTGGCAAGCTGACAATCCACGCCGGGCCTGCTGGCTCTGCCGCTCGGCTTAAACTCGTCGTGAATGGCGTCATGGGCGCCACGCTCAATGTCATTGCCGAAGGTGTGAGCTACGGCCTGAAAGCGGGTATCGACCGCGATGTCCTGTTCGATACACTCCAGCAGGTTGCCGTTGTCAGCCCCCATCACAAGCGCAAACTGAAAATGGGCCAGGACAAGTCCTTCCCATCCCAGTTCCCGACGCGCCTGATGTCCAAGGACATGGGCCTTCTGATTGATGCGGGACGTAAAGTAGGTGCTTTCATGCCTGCCATGGCCATAGCCGATCAGGCTCTGGGCCTTTCCAACCGCCAGCACGCTGACGAGGACTACTCAGCTCTCATCGGCGCGATGGAACACAGCGTTGCCAACACGCCTCATAAATGAGATCGATTATGACAGTGGTCACCCCTCATTCCTGAGGGAGTGACTTCTTCATTTTGCCAAGGAGTAACATCATGGCCTTCGAACTGCCCTCACTGCCCTACGCCGCCAACGCGCTCGCAGGCGCTGGCATGTGCCAGGAGACCCTGGAACTTCACCACGGCAAGCATCATCAGGCCTATGTCACGGCGCTGAACGGCTTCGTCGAAAGCAAGCCGGAGCTGGCTGGCAAGTCCCTTGAAGAGATCATCGCGTTCTCTCATGGCAAGTCTGACATTGCCCCGGTTTTCAACAATGCCGGCCAGCACTGGAACCATATCCTGTTCTGGAAGAACCTTTCCCCGACAGGTGGCAAGCTGCCGACATCGCTTGAAAAGAAGATCACGGAAGACTTCGGCTCCGTGGATGCTTTCAAGACCGCATTCAAGCAGGCTGCCACAACGCAGTTCGGCTCTGGCTGGGCCTGGCTCGTTCTCGACAAGTCCGGCAAACTTGCCGTGACGAAGACGGCCAACGGCTCCAACCCGCTCGCCGAAGGTCAGGGCAAGGCTCTTCTCGGCCTCGACGTCTGGGAGCACGCCTACTACCTCGACTTCCGCAACCGCCGTCCGGATTACATCACGAACTATTTGGACAAGCTGGCGAACTATGAGTTCGCAGAAGCCGAACTGAAGTCTGCCTGAGCTTTTCAGGCAATAGCTTTTCAGACAGCCTGAAAACGGAAAACGCCCCGACCGGTCTCCCGGCGGGGCGTTTTTCTTGGCGCGCTACGACCCGATCAGGAGTCGTTTGCAGCCTTGTCGCGAGAGACGATGTTCGTAATCGTGGTGCGAACGATCTTCACACGGACACCCTGAGCGATTTCGACATCAACTTCGTCGCTGCCGTCACGGGTTGCCTGCACGATGCCAACGATACCGCCAGCCGTCACAACCTTGTCACCACGACGCAAACCGCCCTGCTCTTCACGGAGCTTGCGCTGACGCTGCTGCTGCGGACGGATCAGCAGGAAGTAGAAAACCACGAAGATGAAAATCATCGGGGCGAACTGAAGCACCGTCGGGTTCGCGAGGAGCCCGCCGCCATCGGCGGCCTGTGCGGAAGAAATGAACAGACTGCTCATGGAATATTGGTCCAGTCTTGAGTGAAACGTGCGGGGACCATATCGTCCGGAGTTTCCCCGTCAAGGACGGGCGCTTCCTTCATCACTGGCACAAAGCGAATTCCATGACCGACCACGCCCTGCTCAACGTCCTTGAACGTATTGCAGACAGCCTCGAACGCATGAGCCCCAAACCGCCAAGTGCTGATATTCTGAAGCACCATGATGCCTTTATCTGGCAGGCCGCGATGGGAACGCTTGCTCCGGTTGAGAAAGTTTCCGGCGTTACCCTTTCACTGCTTCGGGGGATTGAGCGGCAGATTTCGCAGGTCATGACGAACACACGTCATTTCGCAGAAGGCTTCACGGCCAATAACGTGATGCTCTGGGGCGCTCGCGGCATGGGCAAATCCTCGCTGGTGAAGGCTGCGATTGCCACAGTGAACGCCGAGCAGCGCGCCAAGGGACAGCCGACGCTCGCGCTTATCGAAATCCAGCGTGACGAGCTTTCCACCTTGCCGAAACTTCTAGCCGTTCTGCGCACAACCGATCGCCGCTGCATCCTCTTCTGCGATGATCTGTCGTTCGAAAGCCAGGATGCTGATTACAAATCCCTCAAATCCGTTCTGGATGGTGGTATCGGCGGACGTCCGGACAATGTTCTGGTCTATGCAACCTCAAACCGCCGCCATCTCATGCCGCGTGACATGATCGAGAACGAAACCGGAAGTGCCATTAATCCGTCTGAAGCCATTGAGGAGAAAGTCTCCCTATCAGACCGTTTTGGCCTCTGGATCGGCCTCTATGGCGCCAGCCAAGACGAATATCTGGATATCGTCCAGACTTATGCCGCAGCCCGCAAGCTTCCTGTTTCGCCAGAAGACCTTCGCCGCAAAGCGCTTCAGTGGTCTCTCACGCGTGGCAGTCGTTCAGGACGTGTCGCGGCGCAGTTCATTGATGACCTGAGCGCAGACCTCGGTATTCCAAACTCATGAAACGCCGTTCTTTTCTCGCAGGGGCCACCTGCGCCTTCACTACGCTCTCACAGATTGCGTCAGCAGAACCCCGCGAGCAGGAGCAATCCGGATGGTGGGCACTGGATCTGGAAACGAACCGAACACTCGGTGAAAACCCGGACATGCACCTGCCCATGTGCTCGACATTCAAATGGTTACTGGCTGCTGCCACCTTGTCACGAACGGACTACGGCCGTGAACACCTGGGTCGAGAGATTGCCTTCAGCCGGAAGGATCTTATTGCCGCGTCCCCGGCTGTCAAAGACGCTCTCGCGGCTTCAAAAACAGCGCACGCCAGTCTGTCCGTTGGAGAGCTTTGCGCTGCAACAGTTTCACTAAGCGACAGCACCGCCGCAAACCTCCTTCTGAAGAGGCTTGGCGGCCCGGCGGCCCTCACACACTGGCTGCGCGATCATCATGACCCAGTGACAAGGGTAGATCGTTACGAAACGGCGCTGAACCGTGTTCCAATGGGGGATCTGCGAGATACCACCACACCACGCGCCATGGTCTCAAACCTTCAGAACACGCTCTATGGCAACAATCTGAGTTCGGCTTCTCAAGCCCAGCTTCTCAAATGGCTCCTGGCCACCACAACCGGTCCAAAACGTATGCCGGCCGGATTGAGAGACGGATGGCGCATCGGTCACAAGACCGGAACATGGACTGTGAAACCCGGCTACAATCCAGCCGTGGAACGGGCAGCGTCCGGCGATGTGGCGATCCTGCTTCCCCCTAAAGGCAAGCCCGTTCTCGTAGCCGCCTATGCAGCAGGATATTCCATTGCTCAATCAGAGAAAGAGGGCTGGTTTGCCGATATCGCTCATCGTGCAACAGACCCCGACTGGCTACAGCGGCATTAAAAAAGCTGGGAGACCTGTGTCTCCCAGCCTCTGAACATACTTAGAACGATGCGCTGACCGTTCCAAAGAACTCACGAACGGCTCCGCGTTCCATGGACTGATAATCCCCTGTCGCAGGATTGTCGTTCTGGCCCATCATGGCGATGTATTTCGTGTTGAACAGATTATAGACGTTGAAGCTCGCCGTGACGTCTTTCAGCACACTCAGCTTGCCGAAGCGGTACTGCATCCCGGCATTCGCCAGCCAGTATCCACCAACGGACGTATCATTCATGAAGCTGTAGTAACGGCGGCTATAGTAGTTGGCATCGAAATGCGCCGTCGCACCCTTCCAGGTGTATGAGACGGACGTTTTGTACATCCACGCCGGGTAATTGACGATGTTCTTGCCTGCCAGCGCGTAGAAACCACCCGCCGTATCGACGTCCCGGTCGTAGGTACCCTTGTTGTAGCTCAGGTTATTGCTGATGCTCAGACCTTCGATCGGCGTCAGCGTGATATCACCATTGGCACCCGTCATGGAGATATGACCGAAGTCGATCACCTGAGACACCGGATTGGTCAGAGAGCCAACAGCCGCCGCCAGGATCGGATGGATCAGACTGGCATGATAGACGGTCGCATTCGCCTGAAGATACTTGGACGTGTAGCGATATCCACCCAGATAAACCCAGGCTTTGGATGGCTCGAGAGACTTTTTCTGGGCCTGGAAAGTCGCCTGATCTTCAACCGAGTAAACCGAGTTCGCCACGCCATAGGCCGAGACTTCGTAGGCGCGCATATTCTCGGCCACATCCACATACAGCTCATGGTGGTTGTTGATGTGCCAGTCCAGATTAAGATGCGGCAGGAAGGCCTGAGACGCCGTTAGCGAGCCATTCGGCAGCTCGTCAGAGCCGGTCCAATCCGCGTTATTGTAGTTCGCGCCGCCTGAGGTCGTTGCAACCATGGACTTGAACCCGGCATGCAGCGTCAGACCTTCGGTCAGGCGGATGCTGTCCTGAAGGTGAAACTGCATGACGTTGGTCGTCCACTGGAAGTTGTACCCTTCCAGAAAAGCCTTTCCGTAAACGTCATAAGGACCGACGGCCTTGAGAGGCGCGCTCTCGCCTAGCACCGGCTGCTGGTAATTGAACAGGCCAGCCTGCTGGTTGTTATTTTCATACCAGACACCGCCTTCGATCGTGTGGCGTCCCCACTTGTAGCGAAGGCTCGTATCAAGACCGTAGCGCTCCTGACGGTTCTGCCAGACTTCTTCTGAGAATGGCGCACCGTTCGGGGATGGGTCTTCGGAATCCGTGTAGCTGTAATAGCCGGTCTGGCTGTGACCGTAGACCGTTGTGTTCCAGGTCAGGTTATCCGTGAGAGCCAGATCGAAGTGCAGGCCACCCATGTAGTTGGTTTCAGCCTGACCGCCATCGTACATCGCGATTTCGGACCCATCGATACCCGGCACGCCACCATACCCAGCTGGAAGCGCTGCCGTGCCTTTTGCAATGCCGTAGGCCAGACCATAATTCGGATAGAGATGCGGTGTCCGCCACCCAAGATTTTTCAAAATCCCGACGGACGTATCCGGGTAGTTCCACTGAGCAAGGCTGGACCAATTGAAGAAGGCAGACATGCGGCTGCGCTGCCCGATGGGCTGCACAAGCTTGGCATCAACCTGCTGCATGAACTGGTCGCCACTGCCCATCCACATGCCCTCGTCGGTACGGGCATAGGACGTGTAGAACTTCGTGCCTGAGCTGTTCAGCTTACCGGAATCCAGCCGAACATAGGTGCGATAAGAATTATAGCTGCCGAAAGACTGGCTGATCTTGCCGCCACGCTTGTCGTTCGGGTCAGACGACCCGATCTGGATTGTTCCACCCAGCGTGTTTGTGGATGGTAGCTCGACGGACCCAGCCCCCTGAGACATCCGCATAGACTGGATATCATCCGGGATAATGGCCGAAGCAAGGCTCATGCCACTGACGGACTGGTAAGTCTGATCATTCAGGGGCACGCCATCAACCGTCACACCCATCTGGTTCATGAAGAACCCGCGGACGTAAAGATTGGCGCCGAAGCTATCGATTCCGAATGGATCCGTGGATGTGAAGCTGACCCCCGGCATCCGGTCCAGCATACGGTAGGGGCTGGTTCCCGGCACAAACTGGCGCATGACGGCCTTCGAAACAGCCTGCTCCGCATCACGACCCGTCAACTGGCGCGCCGTGACCGAAACGCTTTCTGTCGAACGGGATTCCAGATTTGTCCGCTGTGAATGCTTCGCTGGAACAGCTGTTTTCTGGGCAGGCACCGTCGAGGTTGCTGCCGGTGATGTCACACCATGCCGCGATGGCGCATGCCGATGCCCTGGAGCGACCTGTTTTGTCGTCTCAGCAGCGTGTGCCTGCGATTGAATAGCCAACAGTGCAATGGAAGACAGAAGCAGGGGTTTCGTGCGCACTGAGGCCAATACTCCGGGAACATAGGGGCAAGAAGAAAGGAAGCGGTGTCCTAGCCAAGCAATACTCATAGGCAAAGCCTCTGAGGCTCAGGATGATGTTTCCATGACATCTTGCCTGTGCTTTTCCTGCCTCATGTTGCGCAAATGACGCGACTTGCCTTGATACATCCTGCCCTCTTCCTGCGAGAACCCTTTGCCTGTTAGGCTCGTTTAGAAAACATGCCTTTTGAAGGCCCGTCTTTACTCAGGATCGGGATATCCATGTCGCAGAGTACCTTAGAAGAAGCTGATATTGTCAGCAGCGTCTCTCCAGAGCCCCAAGGACACAATGCGGACCTACGGCGTATCCGTTCCAACCCGGACTACTGGTACCCTGTCGCGTGGTCTCACGAGCTCAAAAGCGGAAAAACCATAGGCACACGTTACGCCGGGCAGCCCATTGCGCTTGTTCGCCCTCTGGATGGCAGTGTTTTCGCTCTGGAAGATCGCTGTGCCCACCGGCAGGTCCCGCTCAGCCTCGGCCGCGTCAGTGGTGAAGCGGTACAGTGCTGCTATCATGGCTGGGCCTACGGGCGCTCAGGTCGATGCATCGATGTCCCGTATCTGGGCAAGAACAAGCTTCCGAACGGTGTGCGAACCTATCCCTGTCGGGAAGAAGGCGGCCTAATCTTCATTTTCCCAGGTGATCCGGCAAAAGCAGAAACCACGCCCTTCCCCGCGCTCGGCTCAGTTCGTGATCCCGCGTACAAGACGCGCCGTTTCGGCAAAAAAGTCGCCTGCCACTACAGTTTCATGCATGAGAACCTGATGGATATGAACCATCAGTTCATGCACATGAAGCAGATGGGCCAGATGAAGCCCCGCTTCCTTGGTGGCAAGGATGAGCCCACCCTCGTAGAGGCCCGCTATAGCTTCGCACGGACAAGCGGCAAGCAACCCTGGGGCGAAGCGCTGATCTTCGGTGAACGTCGGGACGCCAGCGAGCGCTATGCTCACCGCGACGTCATGACGATCCGGACAGAGTATCCTTATCAAACCCTGAGGATCGCCACGGGTGAAGAACCGCCCGTCATGGATCTGTGGATCGTCTACGTGCCGCAGGATGCAGAAGAGAAAACCTGTCGCGTTTTCGGCCTCCTCTCGGTGCGCAAGCCGAAAGTCGGTGTTGTGCTGGATATGGCATGGCCTTTCCTTGTCGCCTTTACGGAACGGATCTTTAAGGAAGACCGTGATATCGTGGAACTTGAACAGGCTGCCTGGAACGAACTGGGCGGAGACCACAATCAGGAAGTTTTCCCTGTCATCAATACGCTGCGCCGACTGTTGGCACGTTGCGGTGTTCCTGAGGAGCAGGATACAACAAGGCCGACATGACACCTGAACTGAAAGCGGGGGATTTTCTTTTACGTCCCCTTCGCCCGGAAGACGCGCCAGCCGTCCATCGCCTCGTGAACGACTGGAGCGTGGTCCGCATGCTCAGTCGTCTTCCCTTCCCTTACCCGCGTGATCTTGCTGAGAAATGGATTGCCTCCACGCTGGAGGACAGTGCCCGGGGAAGCGCTCATCACTTTGCCATCACGCGCGACGGCATCCTTCTGGGAGCTGTCGGGCTAGTCCTGTCGGACGACAAGCGTTCTGCTTCTCTAGGGTACTGGGCGTCCCCCGCCACATGGGGACAGGGCATGACAACATCTGCGGCCCGACGCGTCACGGAATGGTCCATTCAGGTGCTCAAGCTTGAGAAGCTTACAGCAGACGTCGCGGTTGATAACCCCGCGTCTTCCGCCGTCCTCCGCAAACTTGGCTTTCGGGAAACTAGCCGTTCAAGCCGTCGCTTTGTCTCACGTGGGACCGAATGTCCCATCATTGTGCACGAATTGACGAGGTCGACCTTCCTTCAACTCGACACACCCGCGGCCGTTGAAACGGCTCCTTTGGCTGCGCTGGAAGATCAACCGTCAGCTCCCGCACCAATACGCAAACCACGGACTCTTCTGGTCGTCGCAGCAGCTCTGCTGGATGCGCAGGGACGTATTCTTCTCGCGCGCCGCCCTGAAGGAAAACGTCTGGCTGGGCTTTGGGAGTTTCCAGGCGGAAAAGTCGAACGGGACGAAACACCGGAACAGGCGCTCATCCGGGAAATGAAAGAGGAGCTGGATGTCGATCTGACAGGAGCCTGCCTCGCCCCTTTCACCTTCGTCAGTGAAAATGCAGGCCCGTTTCATCTTCTGATGCCATTGTATGTTGTGCGGCGGTGGCGCGGCGTTCCTGCCCCACGGGAAGGGCAGGTGCTGGCGTGGGTGGAGGCAGCCGATCTGGCAAAATATCCAATGCCAGATCCGGATCTACCACTCATCCCACTCCTTCAGGAGCTTCTGGGATAAACAGCCGGAACCGCTTTAATCATTCCGGCTGCCCGTTGGTGATCAATCGTTCAGCTGGAACTGATTCTGCGGCACACCGGCGATATCTGTGCGAAACGCAAACAGCGATCCGGCCTGCGGCTCCTTGGCAAGAACGTCTTCATCCAGACCTTTGCGCGCCGTTGTCACAAAGACTGTCTTGAGATCATCCCCGCCAAACGCAACCTTTGTTACGTTCGTCACGGGCATATCAATGGATGGCAATTCTGTGCCGTCGGGACGAAAACGCGCGACGCGACCGCCTCCCCAGGTCCCACACCACAGATTGCCTTCACTATCCGTCACGATTCCATCCGGATAGCCCTTCGTCAGCGTGGCAAAAACGCGCTCGTTCGAGAGATCTCCGTTCTCATCAACATCGAAGGCATAGATCGTCTGTTTCGGGCTATGACAAACATACAGGATACGCCCGCATGGCGAGACAGCTGGACCATTCGAGACAATATACCCCTCGTTATGGTGCGTGATTTCAAGACCGTCTTCCGTATGAACCACACGATAGATGGAACCAGTCGGTTCCTCTTCGCCATCATCCATTGTGCCAAACCACACACGGCCTAACGGATCCACACACCCGTCATTCAGACGATTGTCCGGCCGCTCGGGCTCAATTTCCGGACCTGCTTCAAAGTCACCGATTTCTGGATCAAAACCATGCAGGCCATCGCGAAGGCCTGCAAGAAAAGTGCCGTTGGCAACAGGAAGCAGGAAGCCCAGACGGTCCGGAGCATCCCATGTCTTGTGTTCGCCTGATTCCGGCGTAAAGCGATGAACCTTGGCGGCAATGATATCGACGAAATAAAGCGACTTTTCAGCCTCACTCCAGACGGGTCCCTCACCCAGCGTTGCACGCAGATCGAGAATACATTCAGGGAGATGGTGCTTCAGAGTGCTCATGGGTGTCCTGTTTGAAATGGGCATGGCCAGACGTCCGACCCTGCTCGACAACGCGGCACAACGCGCTACGTTTGGTCCACAGACTATCAGGACGAGACTCATGCTTCAAAAAAACGCCTGCCTGCTCGTCATAGGCAACGAAATTCTTTCCGGTCGCACTCAGGACGCCAACACACAGGTTCTGGCGCGTGCGCTGAATGCCCAGGGTATCCGGCTTCTCGAAGTCCGTGTCATTCCGGACATCGAAGACCACATCATCCGAACCGTCACGGAATGTCGGGAGCGATTCGATGTAATTTTCACATGCGGCGGCATCGGCCCTACCCATGACGACATCACGGCTGAATGTATCGCCAAAGCCATGGGCGTTCCGCTGCTGCGTCACGAGCCGACATTCCAGAAGCTTGAAGCCATTATGGGGAAAGAAAAGTTCAATGCGGCCCGCCAGCGCATGGCCATGCTCCCGGAAGGCGCAACACCCATCGAAAACGCCATTTCGGCGGCTCCCGGCTTCAGCATCGGGAACGTGCATGTCATGGCGGGGGTCCCGTCCATTTTCGCAGCTATGGTGGACTCGCTGGTGCCCCAGATGGAGAAAGGACCGCCCCTGACGTCCGTCAGCTGGCATGCCGCGGGGCTGAAAGAGGGTGACTTCGCTGATGATCTGCGCCGTTTGCAGGAACAGTTCCCGGGAATTGATCTGGGGTCCTATCCATACGGCCTGACGAACGGCACGACGGGAACAGCTCTGGTCGCCAAAGGATACGATGCGTCAGCAGTTAAGAGTGCGGGCTCCCTTCTGCATGATCTGATCATGGCACATGGACGCGATCCAATCAGCGGTGACCCGCCGCACAAAGCGTAAAAGCAAAAAAAACCGCTGCTCCGGAGGGCAGCGGTTTTTTTTCAGACTAGTTCAGAGGACCACGGGTCATGGCCAGAAACTTTTCTCTGCGTTTCTGAACGAGAGCGGGGCCTGTCAGCTTCTGGAGTTCCAGAAGTTCTTCAGCAATGACATTGCCGACCGCGTGCACGGCATCGTCCGGAAGACGCTGCGCCCCACCGACGGGCTCAGGAATGATACGGTCGATCAGACCAAGCCCCAGAAGATCCTGAGCTGTCAGCTTCAGAGCTTCAGCAGCGGCCGGAGCCAACTTCGGATCACGCCAGAGAATGGACGCTGCGGCCTCAGGGGAAATAACGGAGTAGATCGAGTTCTCAAGCATCAGAACACGATCGCCCGCGCCGATAGCAATCGCACCACCGGAACCACCCTCACCAATCACGGTTGCGATCAGGGGGACAGGAGCCTTGAGGCAGATATCGATTGAGCGCGCGATGGCCTCGGCCTGGCCGCGTGCTTCGGCATCAATACCCGGCCATGCTCCAGCCGTATCGATGAAGCTCAGAATCGGCAGCCCGAAACGGCCGGCCATTTCCACAAGGCGCTGTGCCTTCCGGTAACCTTCCGGGCGGGCCATGCCAAAATTATGAAGCAGACGCGTTTCCGTGTCGTGACCACGCTCCGTCCCAACCACGACAACCGGCTCACCACGGAATCGGGCAAGACCACCAATCATGGCCTTGTCGTCTCCGAAAGCACGATCTCCGGCCAGCGGCGTAAAATCTGTTGTCAGAAGACGAACATAGTCCAGAGCCTTGGGGCGCTGGGCGTGACGGGCAACCTGCACCTTCTGCAGCGGCGTAAGCTTTGCATAGGTTGCACGAAGCTGTTTGTCCGCCTTGTCAGAAAGACGGGCAACCTCGTCATCGATGTTGATGCCGCTGGTGCCGGAGTCCTTCTCCTGGCTGCCCATCTGGCGGAGTTCGTCGATTTTGGTCTCGAGTTCGGCGACCGACTTCTCGAAATCTAGGAATTGGCGCATGGCTGCCGGATAGCACGGCAACGCATCCGGAAACAGCCCCCCGGTTTTTTACGGGGCAGATCAGTCCCCGGACTGGATTTTCGCCAGTGGGTGATGCGCCGTCACGAGTTGCCTCAGACGTTCCGCCATGACCTGTGTGTAAATCTGGGTCGTCGCGATATCCGCATGCCCCAGCAGCATCTGAAGCGCTCTCAGATCCGCGCCATGAGCCAGAAGGTGGCTGGCAAAGGAGTGCCTGAGCACGTGCGGGCTCACACGCTCAGGGTCAATTCCCGCCTTTAGTGCGCAGGCCAGCAGAATTTTGTCGAACCCCTGCCGGGTCAATGGCTTGTCAGGATTTCTGCCTGGGAAAAGATACGGGCTTCCCAAATCCCGGTCATAGTGAACCAGAACTTCAGCAGCCTCCCGCGCACTGCGAGAGAGAGGAACCAACCGCTCACGGCCGCCTTTGCCTCTCACGAGAAGCATCGCCCCCTTCGCCTTCACACATGTCGCGGGCAAAGACAGGAGTTCTGAAATTCTGAGGCCTGTTGTGTAAAGAAGTTCAAGAGCCGCACGGGACAGCAGATCACGCCGTTCACTGTCGTGCCCTCTGGTGCCTTCTTCCAGAAGCAGTCGAATTTCTTTCTCATCCAGAGGACGAGGAAGCGAGGAACTGACTTTCGGAGCCTGCTGGCGATCCGTCGGATCATCGGACCGAATCGATTCCAACATCAGGAATCGATAAAATTGCTTGAGACAGGACAGTCTGCGCGCTGCCGTACGGGCAGCCATCCCAGCCTGTGACAGTGATGTCAGGTAACTCCTGACCTGCTCTCCCGTCGCCTGCGCCAAAGACGTTGGAGCACAATGACGGGAAAAATCCGCGAGGTCCGAGGCATAGGCCTGACGCGTCTTCAGAGCTGCGCCCCGCTCTGCCGCAAGCATCTCAAGAAATGCCTCGACATGCCGATCAACCACCTCTGACATGCGTCAGGCCTGCCTGATCAGTGCGCGGGAAAGCCAGCAGGCGCCGGAACAGCAGCTCCCTGCAGAGGAGCAGGCTTGGGTGCAGGCATTGTGGGTAGCGGCGTGGATGGCGTCAGAGCGGGAGCGGCTGGAGCCACGGGTGCCGCAGCAACCGGAGCCGGGACAGGCGCAGGCTGAGCTGATCCTGCCGCCGGAGCGGTCGGAACCGGTGGCATCGCCGGAAGAGCCGCAGCAGCAGAACCGGATGTGGCGAACATCGCCGCTGGCAGCTCTTTGTGAACCTGTGTCTGCTCAGGCGGGACAACCCCCATCCCCAGACGCAGGAAAAGTCCTCCCAGCACCACCACCAGAACCAGAGCACCAGCTCCAGCAATCATGGGCAGACGGGAAGATGAACGATCAGATTGTGCCATTATGTTCAGGTCTCAAAGTGCGGGCAGGACGTGATGCCCTCTCCTATGATAGGTAGCAGAGCATGTCACCTCTGCCACCCTCACTTTCCGCCGATCCGGCGGTATCTCTTCCCGTCCCGACCTGCACTGTTGTTCTGGTTGGCATGATGGGAGCTGGAAAAACCACCGTAGGCCGCCGCCTGGCGCAGGTCTGCCGACTGCCCTTCGTTGATGCGGATGCAGAAATCGAACGCGCCGCAGGCTGCACGATTCCGGAAATCTTTTCCCGTCACGGCGAAGCCTATTTCCGTGCGGGCGAACGCCGGGTCATCGAGCGCCTGATCAAAGGCCCTCCCTGCATTCTCGCCACGGGTGGCGGAGCGTGGATGGACGCCCAAACACGCCGCCTTGTTCGCAAACATGCCGTCTCGATCTGGCTTCGCGCGCCTGTGCACGTTCTGCTCAGACGCGTTCAGGGCCGCGGCGGCAGGCCTTTGCTTGCTCAAGGTAGCCCGGAAGAAGTCATGACCCGGCTGGTGGGCATTCGTTACCCTGTCTATGCGGAAGCAGACATCATTATTGATTGCGGAGACGAAACCGTGGAGCAAGGCGTGCAGCGCGTCCGTGAAACCCTCGCAGAATATCAACATCCACAGAAAGTTCCTGTCGCTCTGACACAGCACAGCTACGATGTTCTGGTCGGGCCGGATCTGATCTCGCGTGCGGGGGCGTGGGTTGCACCATATCTGCGCCAGAAGAGAGTCGTGGTGATCACGGACGACACCGTGGCTGCCCTCCATCTGCCCCGTCTGCTTCTGTCCTTTCAGGAAACAGACATTCAGGCAGACGTCATCTCTGTAGCTGGAGGCGAAGAGAGCAAGTCCCTTCACTGCTATCGCGACGTGATGACGCGTCTCCTGTCACTGGGAATCGAGCGTGGCACAACAATTGTCGCCCTGGGTGGTGGTGTTGTTGGCGATCTGGCCGGTTTCGTAGCCGCAACAGCCTTGCGCGGAATCCCGTTCATCCAGATTCCCACGACTCTGCTCGCACAGGTGGATAGTTCCGTCGGCGGAAAAACCGGCATCAATTCCCCGTCCGGCAAGAATCTGATCGGCGCATTCCATCAGCCCATCATCGTTCTCGCAGACAACTCCGCACTCGCGACTCTACCGCGCAGGCAGCGGATTGCGGGTTATGCCGAAATTGTGAAGTCAGGCCTGATCGCAGATCCTGACCTGTTTGCATGGTGCGAAACCAACGGACGATCCGTTCTTGATGGGGATCCGGCGGCTCTCGCAGAAGCCGTTCGACGTGCCTGTACTTTCAAGGCTGCAGTCGTCGCAGCAGATGAGCGCGAACAGGCAAAGCTGAATGGTCGCGCCTTGCTAAACCTCGGTCATACCTTTGGTCACGCCCTTGAGGCAGAGCTTGGCTATGATGGACGTCTTCTGCATGGCGAAGGCGTTTCCATAGGGTTGCATCTCGCGATGGCACTATCTGTTCAGCTCGGATATGCGCCCGTTGAAGACCTTTCCCGTCTGGACGCCCATCTGCGCAGCCTCGGAATGCCGGTCAGCTTTGACTGGTTCGATATTCCCTTCTCAGCACAGATACTTCTCGATCACATGACTCGGGACAAGAAAATGCAAGACGGGAAAATTTCCTTTGTCCTCCTGCACGGTATTGGCAAAGCATTCACAAGTCGTGACGTTCCGATGGATACGGTCCGTAACTTGCTGATAAATGAAGGCTGCAAACCATAAGGACCGTTACAGTCCTTTATGGTTCAGCCTAACTTTTTGTTTTTAACTGCATTTGAGCAGCAGAAATTCCCGGAAGAGTCTGGCGTCCCTGCAAGTGTTCAGCTATGGCAGCAGGGACGCGAGGCGTAGATCGTGAAGCGGGCGGAATGAAATGTGACTTTTTTGTCACTCCTTCCACCCGAGTAGGTCTGGAAGGCTCTGTCTGGCTTTGTCCGAGGGAACTCCCCGATCTATATGCGCTTATGCATCGCGCTGGGTCCGTTGGTTGAAGCAGTTTTTCCAACGGCTCGAAACGTTAGTCACTAAGAGGACGAAAACATGCGTCTCCGCACGGCACTCCTTGCCATGACGTCGATGGTCGCCGCACCGTCGCTCGCCATGGCCAGCACGATCACCGGCCCGTACGTCAACATCGGCGGTGGTTACAACCTGGTTCAGCAGCAGCACGGCCGCTTCTCACCAACCACACAGGCTGACGGCACGTCTAGCAACAACGCTAGCAGCTCACGCCTCCGCCACAAGGACGGCTTCACGGGCTTCGGTTCGTTCGGCTGGGGCTTCGGCAACGGTCTGCGCGTTGAAGTGGAGGGTGTGTACAACTACTCCCAGATCAACCACCGCACGCCGACGGCAGTTCGTGGCTCCACGAACGGTTCTGACCAGGCTTATGGCGGTTTCGTCAACGTCCTGTATGACATCGATCTGGCCCACTTCGGCCTGAACGTTCCTGTCACGCCGTTCGTTGGTGTTGGCGCTGGCTACCTGTGGCAGCACTACAACCCGATCACGACGAACTATGCCAATGGTTCCGTCAACCGTATCGGTGGCACGCAGGGCAGCTTCGCGTACCAGGGTATCGTCGGTGCAGCTTACGACATTCCGGGCGTTCCGGGTCTTGCTGTCACGACCGAGTACCGCTTCATCGGTCAGCAGTTTGCTGACGGCCCGTACCGCTCCACGGCCTACAACGGCTCTGGCGTTCACAAGGGCAACGTGAACTTCGACCCACGCTTCTCGCACCAGTTCATTCTGGGTCTGCGTTATGCGTTCGACACGGCTCCGCCGCCGCCGCCGCCGGCTCCGGTCATCGTTCCGCCGGCTCCGACGCCAGCTCGTACGTACCTCGTGTTCTTCGACTGGGACAAGTCTGACCTGACGGGCCGCGCTCGTGAGATCGTTGCTCAGGCAGCTCAGGCTTCCACGCACGTCCAGACGACGCGCATCGAAGTTAACGGCTACACCGATAACTCCGCAGCCCACCCGGGCCCGCGCGGTGAGAAGTACAACATGGGTCTGTCCCTCCGCCGCGCACAGAGCGTTAAGGCTGAGCTGATCCGTGATGGCGTTCCAGCAGCTGCTGTGGACATCCATGGTTACGGTGAGCAGAAGCCACTGGTTCCGACCGGCCCGAACACCCGCGAGCCGCAGAACCGTCGCGTCGAAATCATCCTGAAGTAATTCAGTTTGAAAAGACGTCGGAGCCCTCGGGCTCCGGGTTTCTGGAAAAGGCGTCCTTCGGGGCGCCTTTTTCTGTTTCAGAGCCTTTGCAGCCTCAATCTGCACACGCTAGAGCAATACCCACAGCCCCTCCGGAGATGTCCACTTGCGACGCACCCGAATTTTCTATCCACGTTCACGCCCGCAGGTGATTGATCAGTTCCTTCGATTTGGCGTCGTTGGGGCATTCGGCTTCTTCGTAGACTGGGGAAGCGTAGAGGCTTTGCGGCCAGAAATTGGCCTGATCGCTGCAACCATTGCAGCCTATTTTGTTGCCGCCACCGTCAACTGGATTCTGAACCGCGCCTGGACGTTTCGAACCTCGGCGGCCGATAACCAGCATCTGATCCTTCAGTGGCTCCGGTTCCTGATCGCAAATTCCTTCGGGTTCCTTCTGAACCGCGGAGCAGTCTTCCTGCTCTACGCCTTCGTGCCCTTCACAGTGCACCACCCTGTTACGGCACTCGCGATTGGTGCGGGTTGCGGGATGATGGCCAATTTCAACCTGTCCAGGCGCCTGGTTTTCAGAGCTAAAATTCCCGAAACTCCAATGGAACTTATGCAGATGGCTGTGGAGATCCCGGCAGCAGGCCTGACCTCTCCTGACCCGGAACCTCAAATGCCTATTCCACAACCAACCATGGAACCCTTTGAGCACAAGGCCCCCTGAGGCGCACATTTCCAAGCTGCTCACAATGGTCTAGGAGTAACGCTGGTTTTTCCCGTTTTCTCCGGAATCTGACGCTTCATCCCATGACCAGCACAAACGACATCCGCTCAGCCTTCCTCGAATATTTCGGGTCGAACGGCCATCGCATTGTTCCTTCAGCGCCCCTCGTACCGCAGAACGACCCTACCCTGCTGTTTACGAACGCTGGCATGGTTCCCTTCAAGAACGTTTTTACCGGCCAGGAAACGCGCCCTTACTCCCGCGCTACAACCGCTCAGAAGGTTGTCCGCGCAGGTGGCAAGCATAACGATCTCGACAACGTCGGTTACACCGCGCGCCATCACACATTCTTCGAGATGATGGGCAACTTCAGCTTCGGTGACTATTTCAAGGCCGAAGCCATCGAGTTCGCCTGGAACCTGCTCACGAGAGACTTTGGCCTTCCCAAGGAAAAGCTTCTCGCCACGGTTTACGCTGAAGATGAAGAAGCAGCAGATCTCTGGAAAAAAGTCGCTGGCCTGAGTGATGATCGCATCATCCGGATTGGTACGTCCGACAACTTCTGGCGAATGGGCGACACCGGCCCGTGCGGTCCCTGCTCCGAAATCTTCTACGATCACGGCGACAGCGTCTTTGGTGGCCCCCCGGGCAGCCCGGACGAAGACGGTGACCGCTTCGTCGAGATCTGGAACCTCGTGTTCATGCAGTTTCTGGATCAGGCCGATGGTTCCCGCGACAATCTGCCGCGTCCTTCGATCGATACGGGCATGGGCCTAGAGCGTTTCGCTGCAATCATGCAGGGCAAGCGCGACAACTACGACACAGACACGATGCGCGCGCTCATTGAGTCTTCTGCTGACGTCATGCATCAGGATGCAGACGGACAGTTCAAGTCCAGCCATCGCGTGGTGGCGGATCATCTCCGCTCCACGGCTTTCTTGATCGCGGACGGCGTTCTTCCGTCCAAGGAAGGTCGAGGCTATGTGCTGCGTCGCATCATGCGTCGTGCCATGCGCCATCTGCACATCATGGGCGCCAAGGAACCAGTTTTCTATCGCCTGCTCCCGGCCCTGATCCAGCAAATGGGCGCGGCCTATCCGGAACTCGTGCAGCACCAGGCTCTCATCACTGAAACGATGAAGGGTGAAGAAGAGCGCTTCACAGCCCTTCTGGAACGCGGCCTGACCCTTCTGTCCGACGAAGTCAGCAACCTTGGAGACAAGCAGGCCCTTCCGGGCGATGTTGCTTTCAAGCTGTATGACACTTTTGGCTTCCCGCTCGATCTGACGCAGGACGCCCTTCGCGAGCAGGGCCGCACTGTCGATGAATCCGGCTTCGAAACAGCCATGGCTGAACAGCGCAAGCGTGCTCGCGCTGCGTGGGTCGGTTCTGGCGATACGGCAGCCGAGACCGTCTGGTTCGACGCACGTGACAAGCATGGTCCCAGCGAATTCCTGGGCTATGTGTCAGAAAAAGCCGATGCTGAAGTGCAGGGCATTTTCCGTGGAAACGACGAACTGGCCGAAGCCCCGGCTAGCGATGACATTATTGCCATCCTGCTGAACCAGACACCGTTCTATGGCGAAAGCGGCGGTCAGGTTGGTGATCACGGCACACTCACGGCCAACGGTCTGCGGGTGCAAATCACAGACACCCAGAAGCGCAACGGCGATCTGATCGTCCACTACGGCAAGGTTGTCAAAGGCACACTGAAGCCAGGCATGGCCGTTCATGCAGAGATCGACCATGGTCGCCGTACGGCCGTCCGTGGCCATCACTCAGCAACGCACCTTCTGCATGAGGCCCTGCGTCGCCAGGTCGGCACACATGTCACTCAGAAGGGCAGCCTGAACGCCCCTGAACGCCTACGCTTCGACATTAGCCAGCCTCGCCCACTGACGGACGCAGAACTTCAGGCTGTTGAAGCCGAAGTCAACGCCCGTATCCGCGAAAATGCGCCTGTCGAAACGCGCCTCATGACGCAGGAGCAGGCTGTTGCCGAGGGCGCAATGGCGCTCTTCGGTGAAAAATACGGCGACGAAGTGCGCGTTGTTTCCATGGGCGTCGGAGAGGAAGGCCGTCCCGCCTACTCCATCGAACTTTGTGGTGGCACGCATGTTGGTCGCGTGGGAGAAATCGGCCCGTTCCGGATCGTGTCAGAAAGCGGTGTGTCTGCAGGCGTTCGTCGTATTGAAGCCGTCTGCGGAATTGCCGCAGAAAATCTGGCACTTGAAACTGAAAGCCGCCTGAAACAGATCGCAGATCTTCTGAAGGTTCCGGTTTCTGATGCCGTCACGCGGGTTTCGGCTCTGCTGGAAGAGCGTAAATCGCTCAACAGCCAGATTTCAGAATTGCAGCGGAAACTGGCCACAGGCGAAGGTTCGGCGGCAACCGAGACCATCAACGGCATCACACTTTCAGCCCGCAATCTGGGAGACGTGAGCCCCAAGGAACTCAAAAGCCTGGCGGACAGCATCTCCAAGCAGATCGAATCTGGCGTTGTTGCTCTTATTTCAGAAGCCGATGGCCGGGGCAGCATCGTGATTTCCGTCACACCAGATCTCAAAGACCGACTGAATGCTGTCACGCTTGTCCGTGCAGCATCTGAAGTCATGGGAGGAAAAGGTGGCGGCGGACGGCCAGATATGGCGCAGGCTGGTGGCCCCAATGCAAATGCAGATGAAGTCTTTGCAAAGCTGCGCGAGCACCTTGCTGCGTCATAAACCGTAACGACAACAGATGTCAGGGCAGTAACAAATCATGAGACTACCGTTTTACTGCTTTACCTGCCCTGACAAAGCCTCCTAACTGCTCACTAGTTTATAAAAAGGAGAACACCATGGCCTGTGGTCGTGATACTCTGGCAAAACTGCTGAGCGGTGTCCGTACATTCGAGACGGACGTCTATCCTGACAGTGCGGAGCTTTTTGAGAGCCTGGCGTCCAGCCAGTCTCCTTCCACGCTGTTCATCACCTGCGCCGACAGTCGGATCAGCCCGAGCCTCATCACCCAGACTGAACCGGGTGAGCTGTTCATTGTCCGGAATGTTGGCAACATCGTGCCGGCTTACGGTGAGATGCTGGGTGGCGTGTCTTCTGCCATCGAGTACGCCGTTGCGGCACTCAAGGTAAAGAATGTCGTCATCTGCGGCCATTCCAACTGTGGCGCCATGAACGCCCTGCTGGACCTGAACGCACCGAAGCTGGACGCTCTTCCAACTGTTCGCAGCTGGCTGCGCAACGCAGAAGCAGCACGCGCGGCTATGGGTGATCTGAAAGCAGACGATGCTGGCCCGGCGGACATCCGCCAGCTGGCAGAATACAACGTCCTGCTTCAGCTTGCCCACCTGAGAACCCATCCTGCGGTCGTTCGCGCCCTCTCTCAGGGCACACTGACCCTGCAGGGCTGGTTCTACGACATTCCGAAGGGTGAAATTCTCATTCTGGATGAGAAAACCCGCACGACCCGCTCTATCGAAAGCGTTCTTTCGGAAATGGGCGCAACACAGAAAGAAGCTGTCTGAGGTTTCTTTCCGCACTGACCCTCGCCGCATATTTTCTATGCGGCGAGGCTTTTCCAGCCCAGGCCAGAGACATCAAGCTCTCAACCTGGAATCTGGACTGGCTCTCCCTTCGCCAGACGGGAGATCCAGCACTCCCCGACGATGTTCACGGTCGTAAACCCCGCGACTTCATTCGGCTGCACCAATACGCGACCCACCTGAACGCAGATCTCATTGCTTTTCAGGAAGTGGACGGCCCCGAACCTGCAGCGCAGGTCTTCGATCCCCAAACCTACCAGATTATTCTGTCCAACGCGCCCGTTATCCAGCGTGTCGGCCTAGCCATCAGACGCCCGCTGAACGTGACAGTGAATGAAGAACTCTCAGCCTTGGATGTTACTGCTCCCGATGCGCCCCACCATCTGCGAACCGGCCTTGATGTCACGGTGTCAGACGGAAAAAGCCATCTCCGTATTCTTGTTGTGCATCTGAAAACCGGCTGCTGGGATCAGCCTCTCACTCAACGCAAACATTCCTGCCCGACCCTGTATCAACAGTTCCAAGTTCTGGAAGACTGGATTGCAGAGCGTCAGGACGAAGGAGAACCCTATGCGGTTCTCGGTGACTTCAACCGCCGCCTGACCATGCATGACCCGCTCATGCAGCAGATTGAGCATGATGCGCCCGTTCTTCTCACCACAGCAGGCAAAGCCAGTCCCTGCTGGAATGGAGAGTACTTCATCGACCACATCCTTCTTGGTAACGAAGCCCGCAGTTGGCTCGTCCCGGAGAGTCTGCGGGTTATGACCTATCAAAACGATAGTGCGCCGGAAGGATTGTCTGACCACTGCCCCGTTTCAGTGCGCCTGCACCTACCTTGACCGAAGCAGCATCGGGGAAAGTGTTTTCCAGAACGGAATTATGCCTCATGAAGGCATGTGCTTCCCGCCTATCGTTCAAGGTTCCAATATGCCGCAGTCCCTATCCTGGCCCATCACGCCACTTCAGCCAGATGTGCGGGTGTTGGCTGACCGCCCCCTCCCTCCCCTGACCACTGAGCAGGAAGAGACCGTCTCGCGCATCTGGGCCAAAGCACTTACGTCTTATCCCGGCCTCTACAATGGCCGTGTCTTCTGTGCCGATGAAATCACCCCAGCTCGAATTCACGGGCACTGGTCCGAATACCGTCGCGTTCTTGCACAGATGAAAGAGCCAGACGTTTATGGACCGCACATCCTGCGCCCACTGGCCGTTGTCGGGCTGATGTTTACGCCAGATGGCATTGTCATTGGCAGACGCGCTGAGACCTCAATCTACCTTCCCGGATACTGGCAGGGCGCTCCAGCAGGGAATGTTGAAAGCCGCGCACAGGAGAGCACCATAGATCTCGCCGCGCAGCTTCTGGCGGAATGTGAAGAAGAACTTGGGCTCGTTCCAGCGGAATGCAGGGTTGGACCGTCCCTTTTGGCCTGCGAGCATCCCTCATCCCATATCGTGGATATCGGGATGCGAATTGACGTCTCCCTGACTTTTGAGGACCTTCAGACGCGATGCCGCGAGCAGGGCAACGCCGAATATGGCGCACTGCACCTGATCCGCCCAGATCATACACCTGAAGGCCCAATGGTCCCGACCCTGGCCGCTCTGTTGGAACTGTCCTGATGCCGTATTTCACTCTCGATACTTCCAGCCTTCGACACTGGCTGACAGAGCATGCCGATCTTGCATCCCGCCTTGGTGGAAACCCGGCAGACTGGACAATCCGCGAGGTCAGCGACGGCAATCTGAACACGGTTTTCATTGTGGCCGGTCCAGATGGGCAGCTTTGCTGCAAGCAGGCTCTGCCTCATGTTCGCGTGGCACCGGAATGGCCCATGCCTCTGCAACGTGCGCTGTATGAAGCCCGTTATATGCGCGCAACGGCAGACGCCGTTCGCCCAGCCGCGCCAGAGCTGTATTTCTACGATGATGAAATGTTCCTGCTCGTCATGGAGTGCCTGACGCCACATGAGGTCCTGCGCTCTGCCCTGATTCGCGATGATGCGCAGCCGGGCTTTTCGGCCAGTATCGGCAAGTATGTCGCTCGTAGCGTACACGCGACGAGCTGGATCAGCCGCCCCTTTGAAGTCGGCTCGAAACTTCTTGAGGAGTTCTCGGGCAACACGGCCCTCACCCGTATTACCGTCGACCTGATACTGACCGACCCGTTTCGTCCCTGCTCCCGCAACCCGGAACCGGAGGCGGCTCTTCTGCCGGATGTGACAGCCCTGCAGGAAAACAAGCCTCTTCACCGCGCAGTCGGGGTGCTTCAGGATCGTTTCCTGACGGCACGACAGGCCCTTCTGCATGGAGATCTTCACACAGGCTCCATCATGCTGCATCGCGATGATGTTCGTGTGATTGACGGCGAGTTTGCCACAATGGGACCAATCGGCTTCGATTGTGGACTTTATTTGGGCAATCTGGCCCTTCACGCCTGCGCAGCGCCCCACAAGCAGGGTTTCATTAAAACCGAGATCATTGCCTTCTGGCGCAGCTTTACAAACGAACTCCGCGCCCTACTGAAAACGGGCGGAGGAGACGTGTGGGCGCTGTCAGACGGAACACAGCGCGAAGAACTGCTCGAAAATTTCTTGACGAGCATCCTTCAGGACACAGCAGGTTTCTGTGGTCTCGAAATGATCCGCCGAACTATCGGTTTTGCCCAGGTTGCAGATTATACACTCTGCCCAACCCCAGAAAATCGCACACAGGCACGCCGCAAAGCTCTTCAGACAGGCCAGCGACTCATCCTTAACGCGGCCAGCGTCCAGACCCTGAGCGACCTCCTCGCCTTACTGACACTCGCTTGAGATCATGACTAACAGTCGATCTAGATAGTGCGATTTTTTTGTCTCTGCCTCGGAGTCTGTTCGCATCCATTTCTGATGCTTAAATTACGGGACAGAGTGAAAGAACCGATGCCAAGCCGATCTATCTGTTTCGCAAACTCCCACCAGAGGCGCCCGTACTCAAGGTCTTTTCAAATTGCTTTGATGAACTTTAAGAAATGCAGACTTACTTAAGATGGCAGGCCAGAATATGGGATTTTATTCAAGCACCCCTCCAAGGCAGAAGAAATATTGACCATGAAAAATTAAAGACGATCAGACTAAATATACCTAAGCACAGAGTTGTAAAATCTAATAATTTAGACAAATTACCTCTTACTAGCAGCCAAAAATATCCAGATTTTCAATACAAGAAAGTCTATTACCTTGGGACGCGTAGCGTTTCTTTGCCTATCATAGGTCAAAGATGACAACTGAACTGGTTATATCATCCACGTAAAACTCGTAGCGATTGCTATTTATCAAACAAAATCAACGCAACAGCCTGAGGACAAAACCGTTCATACAATTTTTCAGGAAACACCCGTTAAAATCGCTGCTGCACCTACTATTACCACCGATTTCAAGCTAGCCACTTGGCGACACTATCCAAGCCTTGAGTCAGCAGCTTTTCGGCTCGCTCCTGAGTATCTGCCTCCACATACATGCGCAACTCCGGGGCATTGCCCGACGGACGTAGGTGGATGATGTCACCATGCTTGAAGATCATACGTATGCCATCCGTTTCATTTACATGTGCTACAGGACCGCAGGCAGCTACAAACCCCAGCGCTTCGGCTACACCGGGAACATCGTCACGAAGTATCTGAAGCTGTGCTTTACTGCGTTCCGTAGATATCTCTTTCAAACGGTCACTGACAGTAAAGCGAGACGGAAGAATAAGGAGAAGTTCTTCAAGCCCTCCCCGATATTTCTGCGCCATAATCAACGCACAAATCATCGGAAGAACAGCATCCCGCGTTGGAAGTGACCGAAGTATTTTCCCATCTCGCATAATATCGCTGACTAACAGGAAACCACCATTAGCCTCATACCCCATGGACGGAATAACGCCTTCTGCCACCGCATCCATCATAGCTGAGACAACAAATGGCGAACCAATACGCGTCCTTCGAACAGAGGGTACAAATCCTGACGCTTCAAGCGCCGTATTGCTACTAACTGGTGTCGAGACTGCAGCAGCTCCTAACTTCTGTGCGGCCAAGATGCCCAAGACGTCGCCACGGATCCAGCGCCCCCTCTGATCGGCCAGAAGAGGGCGATCAGAGTCGCCATCTGTGGTAAGGATGGCATCGTATAGGCCTTCTTGACCCCAACCACGTGCCAGATTGACGTCTTCTGGCCGCACGGCCTCCGTATCCACCGACACGAAGACATCAGAACGTGCCAAAGGCACCGCTTTTCCGCCCAAAGCTTCAACAACACCTACAAGAACGTCGCGACCTACAGCGGAATGTTGGTAAATTCCCAATGTTAAGCCATTCAGCGAGGCAGCACCAAAAAAGTGGCGATATCGCTCTATGTAGTCCGTTACAACGTCTGTGACGGCAGGCAATGCAACATCTATTTTAAGCGCACCTTGAGCATCAAACCATTCCTCTGGCAGGACAACATCCTGCGTCCGCATGATAGCTTCATCGCTCTTCAAAAACTCGCCAGAAATACGATTGAATTTGATCCCATTACGATTATCAGGAATGTGACTTCCAGTGACCATAAGCGAGGGAATACCACGGGAAAATGCATAAAAACTCAGAGCAGGTGTTGGTACGAAACCACAAAATACTGGCTGCCCCTTCATCCATGTAATGGCCGCAGCACAAGCACGTAGAATACGTGGCGTGCTGGGGCGAAGATCTCCCGCAATAGCAACAGATGCCTTAGGGGAGAATTCGCCCAACGCTTCCAAGTGCTTTAGATACCCGACAGTATATGCGAAACACACAGCATCCGTCATAGCGGAAACGAGACCACGGGCCCCGCTGGTTCCGAATTCAACACCGGAATTTACCATCCACTCTGAAATTTTCATGTCTATCACTGCCTCCGCTTTAATAATTTACTACAATATTTCTTGATATTAAGAATATTTTTATACGCCATGAAATCATACTCTACTTATGTTATCTAATTTATTCAAAGATGATTTTTTTATTTCCGGAATCCATTCTGAAAATTAAAAACCTCGCTTCCTGAGACAGGAGCGAGGTTTAAAAATCAGACCGAAGCCAGACCGATCTGCTTGATATCGTGGAACGCCAAGTCAGGGTTCATTTCGATAGTCCGGCGCATCATGAAGGATGAACTGGCAAGGAAAACCGGATCTCCATCCAGATCATCGGCCATAGATGAGCGGTTCACCATCATGAATGCCTCGATCTTCTCGCGACTTCCCGTAATCCAGCGTGCCAACGTGAAGGGTGTGTTTTCGAACCCGATAGACACGCTGTATTCACCTTTCAGGCGAGACTGAAGCACGTCCAACTGGAGCGTTCCCACCACGCCGACAATCGGCGGCAAACCATCCTGCGGACGGAAAAGCTGCACAACGCCCTCCTCGGCCAACTCTACCAGAGCCTGACGCAGCTTCTTGGCTTTCATGGCATCATCGAGACGAACACGACGCAGAATTTCAGGCGCGAAGTGCGGCACACCTGTGAAACGAAGTTCTTCACTTTCACTCAGTGTATCGCCAATGCGGAGCGTCCCGTGATTGGGAATGCCAACCACGTCCCCACCAAAAGCTTCCTCAGCCAACTGACGATCACGCGCGAAGAAGAACTGCGGCGTATGAAGGGCGAACTGCTTGCCCGTCCGCACATGCTTCAAGCGCATACCGCGCGTCAAACGCCCCGAACACACACGGGCAAAAGCCATGCGGTCACGGTGGTTCGGGTCCATGTTGGCCTGAATTTTGAAAATCAGCGCCGTTACCTGTTGTTCGCTGGCCTGAACTTCACGGGTTTCCGTCGGCTGGGCACGCGGAGCTGGGCCATAAGCAACAAGCGCATCCAGAAGATCGGTCACACCAATTTCTTTCATGGCCGAACCAAAGAACACCGGAGACAAATGCCCGGCATCAAAGGACTCACGGTCGAATTCAGGTAGAGCGGCTTCTACCAGTTCCAGATCTTCCCGAAGCTGCACCATCCGCGGATCAGCCTCATCAACCGCATCCTTGGTGTGAACTTCACGCGTGCGGATATCAAACGTGCCGATAAACGTCGCGGCACGACCAATTGGCCACGTAGCAGGCGAGACGTCCAAAGCAAGAGAGTTGGAAATTTCGTCCAGAAGCGCAAAACAATCCTGTGCTTCACGGTCCATCTTGTTGATGAACGTGATGATCGGAATGTCGCGAAGGCGGCAGATTTCGAAGAGCTTGCGCGTCCGGTCTTCGATACCCTTCGCAGCGTCGATCACCATGACCGCACAGTCCACAGCCGTCAGGGTACGATAGGTGTCTTCGGAGAAGTCTTCATGGCCCGGCGTATCAAGCAGGTTGAAGACACATCCACCGTATTCAAACGTCATGACGGACGTCACAACCGAAATGCCACGATCGCGCTCAATACCCATCCAGTCAGACTTGGTGCGGCGGCGCTCACCTTTGGCGCGCACGTTTCCG
This sequence comes from Gluconobacter sp. DsW_058, assembly GCF_002153615.1. Taxonomy (NCBI): domain Bacteria; kingdom Pseudomonadati; phylum Pseudomonadota; class Alphaproteobacteria; order Acetobacterales; family Acetobacteraceae; genus Gluconobacter; species Gluconobacter sp. DsW_058. The sequence goes on along the minus strand of NZ_JOPH01000057.1, from coordinate 126,291 downwards.
GCAAGCTGAATGGCACCACCAGCCCGAAGAATACGCTCGGTCAGGGTCGTCTTACCGGCATCCGGATGGGAGATGATGGCGAAAGTCCGCCGACGGGCGATCTCGCGGTTGATTTCGGCGCTGAGAGCTTCGGACATGGAGACTCCGGGAGAGACGGGAAGCCGGGGGCTTTAAAATGAGAAACGCCGGACGGGATGACCCGCCCGGCGTTTTCCGGTCGCTTGCTGATCCAGGTCCGAAGACCCGGGATCGGAATTAGCGGGAGTAGAACTCGACGACCAGGTTCGGTTCCATCTGCACCGGATACGGCACGTCAGAAAGAACCGGCGTACGCAGGAACGTACCCTTCATCTGGCGGTGATCAACTTCAACGTATTCCGGCGTGTCGCGCTCGCCCGTCTGCACGGAGTCGAGAACGATGGCGAGGTGCTTGGACTTCTCGCGCACTTCGATGACATCGCCTTCCTTCACGAGGTAGGACGGAATGTTCACCTTCTTGCCGTTGACCGTAACGTGGCCATGACTGATGAACTGACGTGCTGCGAACGGCGTGATCGCGAACTTCAGACGGTACACAACGGCGTCCAGACGACGCTCCAGCAGACCGATCAGGTTCTCGGAGGTATCACCCTTACGACGGACGGCTTCGTCGTAGTACTTGCGGAACTGCTTCTCGCTGATGTTGCCGTAGTAGCCCTTGAGCTTCTGCTTGGCCATCAGCTGGATGGAGAAGTCAGAAGGCTTCTGCTTACGACGCTGACCATGCTGACCCGGACCGTATTCACGACGGTTCACAGGGGACTTTGCACGGCCCCAAAGGTTTACGCCGAGACGGCGATTGATCTTGTACTTGCTCTCAAGACGCTTTGACATGGGTTAACCCCTGTTCATACATCAGGCCCGCCCCATGCTGCATGGCGAGCCGTTTTGTTGCACCGGTAGGCCTCTCCCCGAATTGGGAAAGACGGGCGCGCACCCAAAAACCGGAGCCTGCGGGGTACAGAAACCCGCTTTATTGGTCCGGCCGGTACGTCCACGTTTCCGGCAGTGGACCCGCGCCTAACAGGTCTCGCTCTGTCATGTCAATGAAAGGACGAGTCTGACCCTTGTTATTTTCTCACATCGGAGGCCTATAAAGCGCGCAACCCTTCCCTGGGGATTTGCGCTAACGGTCTGGTACTCCCCATGAATCCGGGAGCCATGTCTTTTTGAGTTTGCCCATGAAAATCTATCGCTTCAATCCCAAGGCTGGCCGCATCGCTGAGGGTTCCCTCGAAGGGCTGATCCAGTCTCTGGATTCACCGCCCCCGCCCAAGCCAGGCGAGAGCGCCATCAAGCGCGCCTTCAAGAGATTCGGTCTCGCGCAGATGCATATGTCGCATCTCGTGATTGATGACCGCACGATCTATCTGCGCGGCAAGGCCGATTCCGCCAAAGCGCGTGACCAGATGATCCTCACGGCGGGTAACGTCGCTGGCGTGGCTGCTGTGGAAGCGGAAATCCAGGTTCCCCCCGGCACGCCTGATCCGAAGTTCCTTGAAATCAAGACAAGCCATAACCTTGATGAGGTCGCCGAGAAGCTGCCGGAAGATATTTCTGGCGATGAGCTTCTTGATGCAAATCAACCGCTTGTCACAAGCAAGGATGACATTTATCCGGGGCAGACAATTCGCCTGCCAACGGAGAATTGAACTGATCTGCCCGGACACTTCCACGTGAGTGTGTTCGGGTAGCTTTTCAGGGTCCGGATGGTAGGCGGGTTTTCCCCTTATTCCGGACCTTTTCCATATGGAATTAATCGAACCAGTCGATGTCGAGCGGGTGCGTCCACCCCACGGTGTCGAGCCAGCCATGTTTGCTCTCATGCTGGCGACATTTACGATTGGGACTGGCGAATTCGCCATGATGGGCCTTCTGCCCGAATTCTCCCATTCCCTTGGTATTTCCATTTCCCGCGCCAGTTCCGTCATTTCAGCTTATGCGCTGGGTGTCGTGGTCGGAGCACCCCTCATTGCGGTTGCTGGTGCAAAACTCCCCCGTCGCACACTTCTGCTGGCTATGCTTGTGCTGTTCCTTGTGGGGAATATCGGCACAATCCTGATGCCGAACCTGCTCGACATCGAAGTCATGCGCTTCATCACCGGGCTCCCTCACGGCGCCTTTTTCGGTGTTTCCGCGCTCGTTGGCGCCTCCATGGTTGAGCGCGCAAGACGTGGCCGCGCAGTCGGGCGCGTTCTGTCCGGCATCATGATCTCCACGGTTGTGGGGTCGCCCCTGTCCACCTACGCCGCCAATCATCTGGGCTGGCGCGTCGCTTATGGTGCAATCTCTGCGCTGGGATTGCTCTGCTTCCTGGCACTCTGGTACTTCGCCCCACGCGACAAGCCCCATCCAGACGCAAATGCACTCGCTGAACTCGGAGCTTTCAAGCGGCCTCAGGTGCTCCTGACGCTTCTGACAAGCGCCATTGGCTTTGGTGGCCTCTTTGCAGTGTACACGTTCCTCACGACAGCCCTGTCAGACGTAACGCATCTCCCGGACTGGGCCGTTGCGCTTTATCAGATCGTCTGGGGGCTTGGCATGGTTGCTGGCAATTCGTTTGGCGGAGCCATGGCGGACCGAAATATCAACCGGACGATCCTTTTCTCTCTGGCTGCCAGTTGCGTGTTCATGATCGGGTTCTGGCTACTCCTGCCATCCCCTGTCGCCATGCTGCTGATCACGTTCCTGATCCCGGCAACGCTGATCGGCATTTCCCCAGCCATTCAAACGCATCTGATGGGAGTTGCAGGAGATGCCCAAACCCTTGCCGCATCCCTGAACAATTCGGCCTTCAACATTGCCAACGCTGCGGGCACATGGCTCGGGGCCTATCTGGTAAGTTCAGGGCACGGCCTGGAATCGATCGGATGGGGTGCCGCGCTGCTCTCTGCCGGTGGGTTTGTGGCTTATCTGATTACGATGGCACAGGCTCGGCTTTCCGCATCACGCTGAACAGCCGAATTCCCAAGGCGACAGAGCTCACCGTGAGCGCTGCCGCCATGCCGACCCAAAGGCCTTCCGCACCCCAGTGCTGCTGGAAGGCCAACCATCCCCCAAAGACAAGGCCAATCAGGCCATAATTCGTGACAGCAATCACCATTGGCCAGACGGCATCACCGCACCCCCGCAGGGCGCCGCTGAACACAACCTGAAGTCCGTCCACAATCTGGTAGATCCCGGCAATCTTCATAAGCGTGATCACCAATGCCGCCGTAGATGGATCAGGAGCATGCCCCGTGAAGTACAGGCTGACGATTTTTTCTGGCCAGATCAGCAACAAGGCTGAAGACAGAACAGACCAGATGAGCACCACCCAGATACCGGTCCACGCAGCCCGGCGGCTTTGATCCATTCGCCCTGAACCCCGCCAGTATGCCACCCGAACATTGGTGGCCTGACCAATAGCCAGACACACCATGAACAGCAGTGCGCTCACGTTTACTGCAACCTGATGGGCTGCAAGGCTTTGTGTTCCAAGCTGCCCGGCCCGCAGGCTTGTGATCTGAAACATGAGAATTTCAGCAGCAGCTCCCATCATCATGGGCAAACCGAGCTTCAATAGTTCCTTCATGATAGGCCAGCGCACAGGAGCTGGCTTCATAACGGCCCGCACTCGCGGATGCATCAGACACAATCCGGTCAGGGCAAAACTGATCGCCCAGCCTGTCAGGGTCGTGGCTGTGGCGGAACCATACATCCCCATCGCAGGCAGCCCGAACCATCCATGAATGAGCGCTGCATTGGTAATGCCATTGCAAAGCGCCATGGCGGGCATGATCCACAGCAGAAGCGTTTCCGCCCCGAGCGATGGAAGCGCCACACGCAGCACACCAATCACGGCCAGATCCGGCAGCAGGGATAACAGAAGGATATGAATGAAGTGGCTGCCCTGGGTCACCACATCCCCGGGTTCCGCCAGCCATGCAAACAATGGCTGCACGAACCATAAGAGCAACGCACAGGGAATGAAGATCAGCAGTGCCAGAACGAACGCAGCGCTCATGACACTGCGACCGTCATGAGAATCCCGCCCGTGGTCTTCCGCTCCTCGACTATGAGACAGAAGAACGCCAGCTCCACCTAGAATGGTCTGGCAGGTCACCATGGTGGTGAAGAAAAAAGTATTGGCCAGACCGCCGACCGCCACTTCAGCTACCCCCAGACCGCCCAGAAGGATGGTGTCCGTCACGCCCATCGACATTTCGGAAAGCTGGGAAAGTGCAAGCGGAAGAGCCACGCGAAGCAGGGCAAGAGCATGCCCGCGTGAAGAGGTCGGATCTTTGAAGGTTCTACACATAAGCCTCACTATCGCAGTGCAGATCATACAGACAAGAGTAACAAAGCCTGTTGCACCAAAACGGTGGCTGGCGCATTGATCCCATCTATGGCCGATCCCGTTCCTCACGTGCTCCGTCTGCACGACACCCACGCGCGCGAAAAGCGACTGTTCACACCACTCGATCCGCAGAATGTGCGGGTCTATTTCTGTGGACCCACAGTCTATGACCGGGCGCACCTGGGCAATCTGCGCGCCATGATGGGCGCGGATATCCTGATCCGACTGCTCCGCGTGCTGTATCCACGTGTCACCTATGTCCGCAACGTCACAGACGTGGACGACAAGATCACAGCCCGAGCGAAAGAAAACGGGGAGGACATCTCCGCCCTGACCGCCCGCACGACTGAAGCCTTTCATGAAGATTTGGCGTCACTCGGGATTCTGCCGCCGGATATCGAACCCCGCGCAACCCACCACATTGGTGAGATGCTGGACATGATCGGCCGCCTGATCGAAAACGGGCATGCGTATGAAGCCGAAGGGCACGTTCTGTTCGCGGTCCGGAACTTCTCCTCTTATGGCGAACTTTCCGGCCGCTCACTGGATGACATGATCGCTGGCGCCCGCGTTGAAGTGGCGCCCTATAAGCGCGATCCCGGCGATTTCGTGCTCTGGAAGCCCTCCACACCCGATCAGCCCGGTTGGGACAGCCCGTATGGTCGTGGTCGCCCTGGCTGGCATATTGAATGCTCGGCCATGTCACACCGGTATCTGGGTGAGAGCTTCGATATTCATGGCGGTGGCGACGACCTGCTCTTCCCGCATCATGAAAACGAGCGTGCACAGTCTCTGTGCTGCTATCCGGGCAGCAAGTTCGCCACGCATTGGCTCCATAACGGCATGCTGCTCTCCAACGGGGAAAAGATGTCCAAGTCTCTGGGCAATTTCTTCACCATCCGGGAAGTTCTGGAAAAGTCCCCGGCGGAACCGCTGCGTCTCCTGTATCTGGGCGCGCATTACCGTTCGACGCTGGATTTCACGTGGGAGAAGCTGGAAGAAGCCCGCCGCGTTCTGGATCGCCTTTACCGTGCTCTTGAGCGCGGTGACGCGCAACAAGGGGCGAACGTTCCTGCAACCGTGCTCGATGCCCTGTGCGATGACCTGAATACACCGCTCGCCATCGCAGCCCTTCACCCGCTGGCAGACGCTGCCATGCAGGGCGATCAGGAAGCCGCCTCTGGTCTTCTGGCCGCTGGCAAACAGCTTGGTCTGTTTCAGGTTTCCCCGGCTGAATGGTTCCGCTCAGGCGTTGATGCGTCCGCCGTCGAAGCGCTGATCGAGGAACGTCTGGCAGCCCGCAAAGCCCGCAACTTCGCCCGCGCGGATGAAATTCGGAACCAGCTTGCTGCAGACGGCATCACGCTGGAAGACGGCCCCGGCGGCACAACATGGCGGAAGGCATAATCTCATGACCGGACGTGATGGTGGTGCCGATCTGGAACCGATCGGCGAATTTGACCCCGTTGTTATTCTCGTGCGCCCGCAGTTAGCCGAAAACGTCGGTACGACTGCGCGCGCCATGGCGAATGGCGGCCTGTTTCACCTGCGCCTCGTCGCCCCACGGGATGGCTGGCCGCAGGAACGCGCCTGGCCTGCGTCTTCCGGCGCCCATCGTATCCTCGACAACGCACAGGTTTTCGAAACGGTCGATGAGGCCGTGGCTGACCTGCACCGCGTTTTCGCCACCTGCCCCCGCCCCCGCCATGTCGTGAAGCCTGTCATGACGGCTCGCGGGGCAGCGGCGGAACTCCGGGTCGCTTCTACGCGCGGTCTGCGTACCGGCATCCTGTTCGGGCCAGAACGCGCGGGCCTCGACGTCGAAGACATGGCCCGCGCCGATACGCTGGTGCGTTACCCGCTCAATCCGAAGTTCATGTCCCTCAACCTCGCACAGGCCGTGCTCGTCATGGCCTATGAGTGGTACCTGACCGAAGACATGACGCCCCCACGCGACCTCATGACCAATGAGACGCATGTGGCCACCAAGGGCGAGCTGGAAAACTTCATGTCCCATCTGCTGCGGGAACTTGATGACTGTGGCTTCCTGCGGAATGAACAGAAGAAACCGGGCATGATCCGGAATCTGCGGCATTTCTTCACACGAGGCGAAGTCACCGAACAGGAACTTCGCACGCTCCACGGCGTGGTCAGCGAACTGGTCAGCGCCAGAAAGGCGAGACGGTAAGACCATGATCCACTGGCGACACAGGCACCGGATGACTCCACGGCCTGAGGCGCTGGTGGTCGAAACGGCCAACCGCATCCGGGCCCATGTTCTGGAAGAAAACGGCCGGGGCGACATTATCCGCACCGGTCTGAAAGACGGCTCCCTCGGAGACCTCTATCACCATCTGATGACCATGACATGGGGGGCGTTCTTCTGGGCGTCCCTCGCTCTGTATCTGGGTATCAATATCGGATTTGCCTGCCTTTACTACATGATCCCCGGCAGCGTCAGCGGCGTCCCACACGGGGATTTCCTTGATGACGTGTTCTTCAGCGTCCAGACAATCTCAACCGTCGGATACGGCACGATGGCTCCGGTTGGACGCCTGACCAACACCATCGTCTCCTTTGAAGTGCTTGCCGGCATGATGCTCAATGCGCTCGCAACAGGACTGGTCTTTGCTCGCTTCTCGCGCCCAAGAGCCCGTATCCTGTTCAGCCATGTCGCCGTCGTGGCCTATGATGACCTGATCCCGACACTCACCATTCGCATCGCGAACCGTCGTCGCACGCTGATCCTGTCTGCCAACGTTGAAATGACCCTGACGCGCCTGATGCCGGACGATCATGGGCGACTGGTCCGCCGTTTCGATAGGCTGGCGCTGATACAGTCGCATGTTCCGATCTTCCGGATCAGCCTGAACGCCACACACATGATTGATGAGACCAGCCCGCTTTATGGCCTGTCAGCAGACACGCTGATTGACCAGAATGCGGAAATCATCATCACGATGGATGGGACAGACGAAATCTCCTCCCAGACACTCTTCGCACGACATGCCTACGAGATCGGCCATGTGAAACACGGCTACCGTTTCTCGGACATGATCCATCACCGCCCGGATGGCAGGGTCGAGGTCGACTTCACCCGGTTCCACACAACCGAACACGGGGACCACGAGCCGATTGATCCGTCCACAGCGCATGAAAGGCACCATCACCATGTCTGATACCCAGCACAGCTTCGGAAAAAATGGCCTGACGGCAACGGTTTCCGCCCATGGCGCAGAGCTGACCTCCCTGCGGACCACTTCAGGGCAGGACCTGCTCTGGAATGCTGGCCCCGCCTGGAAACGCCATTCGCCCGTTCTGTTTCCCATCGTTGGAAAACCACCGGAAAATACAACGCTGAATGGCCAGCCCGTTACGCTGACCCAACATGGCTTCGCCCGTGACATGACATTCCGCTGGCTCGAACGAACAGAAACCGGCTGTGTTCTGGAGCTGGAAGATACACCCGAAACATGGCAGCTCTTCCCGGCGGCATTTCGGCTGCACCTGATCTACCGGATGGAAGAAACCGGCCTGCACGTCGGCTATGTTCTGACCAACCCGTCCGAAGATGCCACGCTACACGCGTCCCTTGGTGTGCATCCGGCTTTCATGTGGCCTCTGAACCCAGAAACGGGCCGCGAAAATCATCGCCTGACCTTTGACACGAATGAAGCCGATCATATCCGGCGCATCAGCCCGGATGGTCTGATTCCGGAGGCAGTCCCGTCCCCAATCCATGACCGGATTCTTCCGTTGCAGGACAGCCTGTTTGAGGCTGATGCCATCATCATGCTGGATGCCCGTAGCAAGGCTGTCGATTTCACAGGCCCGGACGGAAGCGGCCTGCGCGTGCGCTGGGACGGGTTCAAGGATCTTGGAATCTGGACCAAGCCAGGTGCTGGCTTCCTGTGCATCGAGCCTTGGTATGGCTACGCCACACCCGTTGGATTCAGCGGCGATTTTTCGGAAAAGCCGGGTCTGCTGCATCTACAGCCTGGCGAAAGCTGGGAAGCTTTCTGGAGCGTCGAACCCGTCTGATGCCCGGAAGTGGGAATGCCCGGACAAACGGGCATTCCCACTCATCACTCAGGCGCCAATAGCGTCCTGAAGACGTGACACCGTCCGGGCGTGTCCCATCAGGTTCAGAAGAACATGCAGTTCTGGGCCGTTATCTTCACCCGTCAGGGCAAGGCGCAACGGCATAAACAGGCTCTTGCCCTTACGGCCTGACTTTTCCTTCAGAGCCGTGGTCCAGTCCTGCCATGTGGTTTCGCCCCATGGCTCGGCAGGAAGGGTTTCAAGCGCCTGCTGAAGGAAGTCACGGTCTTCCGGCTGCGACGGCGGAATGATCGTTCCCTGCGTCACATCCCACCAATGCGGGATTTCAGCCGTCAGATCGACATTGCCACGCACTGCATTCCAGAACTCTTCCGTCGCCTCGGCTGGAAGGTGTTCCTTCGCCACCGAGAACGGCAGATTGTGCAGAGCCTTCCGGTTCAGAGCCAGAAGCTGGCGCATATCGAACCGCGCCGCAGACTTGGAAACATGGGAGATTTCGTAGGCCGCAATCGCCTCTTCCATCGTCATGACTTCCGGATCATCGGACGTCCCAACGCGTGCCAGATACGACACGATGGACATCGGCTCGATCCCATCCTGACGAAGCGACTTCAGGCCCAGCGCATCGAAACGCTTGGACAGCTTCCCACCGTCGGAATCCAGCAGCAGCGGCAGATGTGCGAACGTAAAGCGATCCGGCTTTGCACCCAGAGCTTCTGCAATGTCGATCTGAACGCCAGTATTTGTGACGTGATCTTCACCGCGGACGATATGCGTGATACCCATTTCCAGATCATCAACAACCGAGGCCAGCGTATAGAGGATCGTGCCATCAGCGCGGATCAGAACCGGATCGGAGATTGCCGTCAGCTTGACGGAACAATCGTCCATGACGAGATCCTGCCACTTGCGGCTGCCATCCGTCAGCTTGAAGCGCCAGTGCGGCGTCTTGCCATTGGCTTCGGCACGTGCCCGCTGGTCAGGCGTCAGTTTCAGCATAGCGCGATCATAGATCGGGGCCTTGCCCGCCCGGATGCGCATCTCGCGCTTGGCGTTCAATTCGTATTCTGTCTCGAAACACGGATACAGCCGACCAGAGGCTTTCAGCTTGTCGATCGCCGCAGCATACCGCTCCATCCGCGAAGACTGACGGGCCTCTTCGTCCCAGTCCAGACCGAGCCACGCCAGATCCTTACGGATCGCGTCCTCATATTCAGGCTTGCTGCGCGCGACGTCCGTATCGTCGATACGCAGGAGGAACTTGCCGCCATGACGGCGGGCGAACAGGAAGTTGGCGACGGCCTGACGGGCGTTACCAACGTGGAGATAGCCGGTTGGCGATGGGGCAAAGCGCAGTTTCATGCCGCCTTAATGCCGCATGATTGCGCGTCATGCCAGATGCATGAAGCATCGTGTTCAGAACACCCGACACTCTCCAGTTTCTCGACACTCCAGCGGGCAAATAAAACATGGCCATTCTACCGATATAACATAACGGGAAACCGGAATACTTGCCCCACAAACATGGACTAAAAAGAAACGTTTTTTCCTTCAGTCCATCCTGTTGTATAAAGGCGAAGAACAGACACTCACGACTGACGATTTTTTCTGCGATCGGAGTGATGATCCGTTTTTTGATTTAAGAGGACCCCTGATGAGAAAACTTCTCATTCCTGCCATTCTGGTAATCGGCATTATTGCCCTGCTGGGATCAAGCTATAACCGTTTCATGGGAGCGGACCAGAACGTCAAGGAACAGATGGGTCAGCTTCAGAACGAAGTTCAGCGCCAGACCGACCTGATTCCCAATCTGGTCAACACAGTCAAAGGCTATGCCACCCACGAGCATGACACCCTGACGGATTACGCTGCGGCACGTTCGGGTGAAACGCCCCTGAACCGCATTGACCCCCGCTCGGTCAGCGATGAAGACCTTCAGAAAAAAATCCTGGACGCACAGACCCGTAACGCACAGGAAATCAAGGCCATTAACGTCGTGGCTGAACAGTCCCCGCAGCTACAGGCCAATCAGAACTTCACGAGCCTGATGGTTCAGCTTGAAGGCACACAAAACCGCATCACTGTGGCACGCCAGCGTCTGCAGCAGGCCATTTTGGCTTACAACCAGACAGTCATGCACTTCCCGGGCAACCTCGCCGCCGGGATCATGGGCTACCATCAGCGCGTCTACTACGAGGCTTCCCCAGCCGCACAGACACCGCCAGTCGTAGACTTCTCCAAGCATTGATCTGACTGAAGGACCGGACGAACGTGCCGACTGTTTTCCGCCCGCTTCTAACGCGCACCCTACATCTGGTCCTTGCCGTGACTGCCCTGCTATGCCTGTCCCTGACTGGTCCGGCAGGCGCGGCCACACCTTTGACCGAGCTCGTCACGGATCCGCATCAGAGCCTGTCCGAGCAGGAACAGGATCAACTCGTCCAGAAGCTGACGGATCTTCGGCAAACACTCCCAAGTCACCCGCACATTCTGATCGTTCTTCCCGGCCATGTGGACGATATCGATCAGTATGCGAATGCGACGTTTCATGCCTCCGGCATTGGTCAAAAAGGGCAGGACAACGGTCTTCTAATCGTTCTGGATATTCCGGATAATCAGGCCCGCATCGAAGTCGGGTATGGGTTTGAAGGCGACCTGACCGACCTTCAGACATTCAATATCCTGCATGCTGCCCAACCGGACCTGAAAGCCGGTCACTATGCCGCCGCGCTAAACGGGATGCTGGATTCCATCACCGACATTTTGCGTAAAAGCGAGACGCAGGTTCACGAGAAACAGGCCACATCCGATACGGACTTCAACATCAACGGATTTGATCTTGCACTCGGTGTCGGAGGGATGGTGCTGTTTGCTCTTGGCTCGGGCTTTACCGTCCGCGCTCAACGCCGCGAAGCTCAGGGCCTCCCTCTTTCAATTTTTGACAGGTTTCTGATCAGCATTCCCTGGGACGTGATCCTGAGCCTGCTGATCAATATTCTATCAGCCGCGTCACGTAATAACGCCAACTCGTCCGGCGGCGACAAGAAGAAAAACTCCTACAAATCCGGCGGTGGAGATTCTGGCGGAGGCGGCGCGAAGGACTCCTGGTAACGGACGCCTTCGTAAGTTTATCCTTCGGTCAGCGGCCCGCAGCATCAAGACGCAGTAACTGAGCCAACGCCGCATCAAGCTTCTCGGGCGTATGATTCTGCAATATCAGATCACGCCCGTGACGAATGACCATCTCCCATCGAGAGGCCTGTGTGTAGAGCGCCACAATGGCATCCACCACATCCTGCGGAAGATCAGCAACAACCAGCTCTTTGAGCTGCGGCGTGAAGTCGAAACCTTCAGCGGCAACGGATGTCATGACACAGGGCACCCCATGAGACAGGCTGCTTAAAACCTTTCCTTTTGTCCCTGCTCCATACCGAAGCGGCGCGACAGTTATCCTTAAACTGTTCAACACAGCCGCCAAATCTGGCACGTGCCCTAGCACAACCAGACGCGCGTCTTTCTGCGCCCGTTCTGTCAGCCAGTCTGGCGCACCCGCCCCCACGATCAGAAATCTGCAATCCGGCATGCGGACAGCCAGATCCGGCCAGACATGCTCCAGAAAATAACGCACAGCATCTTCATTCGGCCGATGCCCGAAATTGCCGATGAAACCAATATCGCGGCGCGCGTCCCAGGTATCTCCCTCGGCAGATGGCCGGGGGAAAGCCAGATGAACAACCAGCGCTTCCGGCAATTCCTGACGTAAAAGATTTTTCTCATAGCTAGACACTACGAGTGTCGCATCTGCACGACGCATAATGGCGAATTCATTATCCCGCGTGACCTCAACTGCTTTGAGCGCGGTATAATCTCCGGCAAGACGCGCAGCCCGTTCTTCTCGCAGAAAATGCAGATCACACACGTAGAAAATCATGCGGGCGGATGGAAACGCCGCACGAAGCCGATCGTAAGCTGCGCCCCCACAGCTCACGCGGCATGGGATGCAGGTATCAAGCTTCGGCCCGATCTGTTGAAGAGCCTTTTCGATCCCCTTCCATCCGGGTGAAGCCACATCATCACCGGGCGTCAGGCAGGTCACTCCCCAGGCGCGATATTCTTCCCTCGCGTTCCTATCCCGCTGCTCTCTGGGAAGGAAATACTCCCCCAGCGCAAGAAAGCTGACCTTACATCCCTGACGCAGCAGCGAGTGGATCAGCGCGTCCAGATCCATCGACCCGGAATCATGGAGGGGCCGCGGAAAATTACAGTCCACAATCAGAACTGACTTTCCAGGCGAACGCTCCGGGTTACGACGAAACACTCTGAACATCGCTGTGGCCCAATGAAATTTCTCTAACAATTTTCAGGCCTTTTTCCGTTCCTGCCGACGCAGGTCAGTACTTAAAAACGCAACTTTTTGACACGACAGGCTTTTACCCCTGAACAAACACACAGAACATAAGGACATGCCCGCATGACCAAGACCCGTAAATCCACGTTCGCTCGCCTGATGCTAGTCTCTGCCCTGCTTACAGGTACGGCAGTGTCTCTGTCCGCCTGCAACACGACGCGTGGCGCAGGCCAGGATGTCAGTGCTGTTGGCCATGCAACGTCCCATGCTGCAACCAGTGCACAGCAGGGCATCGCCAATGCAACGGGTGCCTCCACCCACTGATCAGCCTTCGTCAGGCCTGATAAAAAAAGACCCGCCCTCTCACAGGGGCGGGTCTTTTTGCGTTTCAGACCAGTTCCATCGTTCTGACGTCAATCATTCCAAGATCCGTAATCTTGAGATGCGGGATAACAGGAAGAGGCAGGAAAGCCAGTTGTAAAAACGGCTCTTCCAGAGAAACGCCCATCTCTTTCGCAGCTTTCCGCAATACGATCAGTTCGTCGCGGACCTGTTCGAACGGCGCATCACTCATGAGGCCCGCCACCGGCAGCTTCAGTTCTGCCAGCACCTTGCCATCCTGAACGGCCACAAATCCGCCGCCCGTCGCTTCCAACCGGTTCACAGCAGTCGCCATATCCGCATCATTGGTGCCTACAACACAGATATTATGGCTGTCATGCCCGACAGATGACGCCAGTGCTCCGTGCTTCAGGCCGAACCCTTTCACAAACCCCCTGCCGATATTGTCATTATGTCCATGTCGCGCCAACACACAGACCTTGGCCACATCGTTCGGAACATCCGGCAGGGCCTGCCCGTTCTCTTCCGGCAATGTCAGCCGCAGATATTCCGTAATAATCTGGCCAGGAATGAGCCCCATCACAGGGCGGTCTGTTCCACTGCCATGAATTTCCATATCCGACGCAGAAACCACACTTGGCAACTTCACACTGCCCAGCCCTACGGGCGGAATAATCTCCCGTTCAGCAAACAGGGCATCCGTGACCAGACGCCCGGCAGAAATGACATCTGACACCAGACAAGCCTCAAGATTATCCAGAAGCACAACATCTGCACGCTTGCCTGGAGCAATCTGCCCGCGGTCCCGCAGACCAAAGGCATTGGCAGCCGAAAGTGAGGCTGCGCGATACGCTGCCAGCGGCTCAACCCCCAGTTCGATCGCCCGGCGGATCAAAAAGTCCAGATGCCCTTCATGTGCGATTTCAAGCGGATTACGGTCGTCTGTGCAAAAGGCAAAGAATGGCGACGTTGCAACATTCAACAGCGGAACCAGAGCTTCCAAATCCTTGCAGACGGAGCCTTCCCGGATCAGCACGGTCATGCCCTTGCGGACTTTTTCCAGCGCTTCTTCCGCGGCGGTTGCTTCATGGTCCGTCGAAATGCCCGCAGCCAGATAGCCATTCAGTGCCTTGCCGCGCATCAGCGGCGCATGACCGTCAATATGACCGCCGGCAAATGCGGCCAGCTTGTCCAGGCAACCTGGATCACCGTTCAGAACACCCGGAATATTCATAAATTCTGCCAACCCGATCACCTTGGGATGGTCCCGGTAGGCCACCAGATCAGCTGCATCCAGTGTGGCCCCGGATGTTTCCATAGGCGTTGCAGGAACGCAACTCGACAGATTGACCCGCAGATCCATGACGGTCCCCTCAGCCGCAGCCAGAAAATAATCGAAGGCTGACCGCCCAAGGACATTGGCCATCTCATGGGGGTCACAGATGGCGGTCGTCACGCCATGCGGCAAAACGCACCGATCAAACTCGAAAGGCGTGACCAGAGAGGACTCAACATGAAGGTGGGTATCAATGAAACCGGGAACAGCGACCCGCCCGCGTCCATCGATCTCCTGCCTGCCTTCATATGTCCCGTACGTTCCAACGATCCGGTCACCGCAGATCGCAATATCCGTCGGGACCAGTTCACCTGTCACGAGATCCAGAAGACGGACGTTGCGGATCACCAGATCTGCTGGTTCCCGTCCCTGCCCCTGAGCCACCCGGCGCTGGATTGCGTTCTGCATGCCTGAAACCTCCGAATGTCAGCAATGACCACTTATAGCGCGTAGATGCCCCGGCACTCAAAGCAAGCTTTCAGGCCACTTTTGTTGCGAAAATATCACGATTATTTATGTCGTAATGTTTCATATGCCAAACTGTTGATGATTGTGACAAAGCGTGGTTTTCCCCTTCTCGCTTATTTCACTATCCGAGAAAGACCATCTTCCTGATGCGCCTTGCACGCCTGCTTTCAACGTCTGCACTCATTGCCTTAGGGGTCGCTCCTGCACTGGCAGCCCCCGCCGCGTCGTCCCCTGATCATAAGTCAAACCGCCATCAGGCAGCCGCAGCGGCACCGTCAATGATGGGTAATACCGCGCCAACAGATGAAGTGCATGAAGAGCACGTGTCCGTCAGTGGTCGGCGCAAGTATTTTGACGGCGTTACACGCCGTGACGTTGGTGGCGGCCTGATGCAGAAGCAGGACGCAGCAAAGTCTGTTTCCAGCGTGTCTCGCGATTTCATTGAAAAGCAGGCTCCGGGTCAGGACCCGATGCAGCTCATCTCCCTGCTTCCAGGCGCCAACGTGTCGTCTTCCGACCCGGCAGGCCTGACAGGTAGCCACATGAGCTCCCGTGGCCTCGATCAGACGCAGATGGGCTTTACCCTTGAAGGTTTCCCGATCAACGACGTCGGCTCCTTCCAGACATATTCCCAGGAAATCGTGGATTCAGAAAACCTTCAGAAGGTTAATCTCGCACAGGGTTCCGCGGATCTGGACAGCCCACATCTGAGCGCCACGGGCGGCGTGGTCGACATGTACATGATCGATCCGAAGATGAAGGCTGGTGGCGCATTCGACGTGTCCTACGGGTCTTATGATTATACCCGCGGCTTCCTGCGCCTCGACACTGGCAAGATCGGTCACACGAACCTGCGCGCCTATTTTTCCGGTTCCTATGCGACGGAAGATGCCGTTCATAGTGAAGCAACGAACCGGAAGCTGCACGCCGAAGGCAAGATCGTGAATGACTGGGGCGACGGCAACCGCGTCTCTCTCGCGATCGTTGGCAATCGCCTTTACAACTACCTGAACCGCTCCGTGAACATGGCATCGTGGGACGAATACGGTCTGGGCGTGAAGGACAAATACGTGACGTCCTGTTCGGCTGGGGCAACCTGCACGCGCCCGAATGGCAGCACATTCAAGAACACCACCACGTCCACGATCTCCAACACCGTCTATAATGGCGTGTACAAAGATCCGACCGGCCAGACCACGAAGAGCGATGCGGACTATTACAAGTTCCATCAGAACCCGTTCACCAACATTTATGTCAGTGCACCGTCCACCTTCAAGCTGACCGATCACCTGACACTGACGGAAACACCTTACTTCTGGTATGGCAGCGGCAGTGGCGGCGGGGCATACACGGTTCCCACCAGCTATGGTGCGACAACAATGGGCGGAACGCTTGAAGGGCAGTCCGTTGCCAAAGGCAGCCTGCTCTATGAACCGTCCATCACCACAACCTATCGCCCCGGTGCCGTCACGAAGCTGACGCTGACAACAGGCGTAAACCGCCTGATGGTTGGTTACTGGTTCGAATATTCCAAGCAGATCCAGAGCGGCCCCGCCACGGGCATTGGTGCGGACGGAACGCCCTGGAGCGTTTGGGGACAGGCTGCAAACTACGTCTTTGACAACGGGCAGACCTATCAGTACCGCTCCAACCTCACGCAGACCCGCGTGCACACAATGTTCATCGGGGATAGCCTGTCTCTGCTGAACAACAAGCTCACGATCGAGGGCGGCCTGAAATACGCCATCGTCACCCGTGATGCGCAGAATATGCTACCAAACACATCCACCGGCCCGTACATCAACAAGACGTACTATGAGCCGCTGCCGACGGCGTCGATCCGCTACCAGATCAACCCGGAAAACCAGATCTTCATCTCCGGTGCGACCAACTTCCGGATGCCGACGAACTACGCACTTTTCGATGCAGGCACGTATTACAATGTGAAGGCTCCCAACCAGGCCAGCAGCGGTTACGCCACACGCGGCACCTCAAACCTCAACCCGGAAATTTCCATCTCGGAAGAAGCGGGCTGGCGTTACACCGGTTCGACCGTCATGGGATCGATCACGTACTTCCATTATAATTTCACCAACAGGTTCTTCTCGCAGAGCCAGTGCACCGATGACGCCTGCTCAAACTACTACAGCAACAACATCAATGCGGGCGGTCAGAGCACAAACGGTGTGGATGCAGAAATCGGCACGCGTCCGATTTTCTATCATCTGCGCCCGTATGTATCCTTTGAGTATGTTGATGCTCGCACGACCAGCAACCTGCGCGGCGGCAGCGGAAGCTCCGTGGATTATCTGCACACCAAGGGCAAGTTCGCGCCTGAAACACCAAAATATCAGGTTGGCTTCAACCTGGATTACGATGACGGAAATCTCTTCGGCGCCTACAGCCTGAAATACGTGGCCAAGCAGTATTCAACGTTCATGAACGACGAGGCACTGCCGTCTTACGTGCGTATGAACCTGACCGTCGGTTATCGCTTCCACAATGTTGGCTTCCTGCAGAGCCCCAACGTCAAGCTCAACATCTCCAACATTGCCGACAAGCACTATCTGGGCTTCCCGCTCAGCGTGCAGACGAATGCAACAACCATGAAGGGCATTTTCGGCAATACGGTAAAGGGCACAGCCCCGACCTACGCCATTGCAGCACCTTTCGCCGCAACGGGCTCCATCAGCGCCGGTTTCTGATGCCCTCCTGAGGCTGACCCTCGTCGGCCTCAGAAGCACGTAGAACCTGACAAACCATCCGGCTCATGGCAATCAGACAGCCATGAGCCCTTTCTCCACGCCTCCAGTTGTTGCCATCGTTGGCGCAGGTCCCGCCGGCCTGTTCGCCGCTGAATATCTTTCTGGTCATGGATGTCACGTCGAAATCTTTGAGCAGATGCCCAGCGTGGGGCGGAAACTGCTCATGGCAGGCCGAAGTGGCCTTAACCTGACCCACTCTGAGCCACTCGACCTTTTCATAACACGCTATGGACCAGCTCAGGACTGGCTGACCCCAGCCGTGCTGAACTTCCCGCCAGATGCCCTACGCCGCTGGGCTGAAAGCCTTGGGCAAGAGTGCTTTAGTGGAAGCTCGGGGCGAGTTTTCCCCAAAAGCATGAAAGCGTCTCCCCTCCTTCGCGCATGGCTCAATCGACTTGCAGAACAAGGTGTTCAGATCCGGACACGCCATCGCTTCACAGGATGGGAGGCTTCACGACTGACCTTTGAAAGCCCTTCAGGTCCTGTCACCTTTGCTGCGGACGCCACGCTCATGGCCACAGGCGGAGCAAGCTGGTCTCGCCTGGGGTCAGACGGGCGGTGGGCCAGTCTGTTCCCTGCGGAAACATCCCCTTTCAAACCGTCAAACTGCGGCTTCATGCCCAACTGGCCCGATGACGTCCTGCAACGCCATGACGGGGAAGTGCTCCATTCCGTCGGACTGTCGTTTCAGGGAACGGAAACCCGTGGAGACCTCACCATTACGCCGCGCGGACTGGAAGGCTCTGCCCTTTATGCCCTCTCGGCCTCTCTCCGTGATGCCATCACCTCTACGGGCACCGCCACCCTGTCACTGGATCTGCGCCCCCCCCTTTCTGAAGACGCCATTCTCAAACGCCTTCAGAACCAGCGACCGAGAGAGAGCCAGTCCAACCGCCTCCGCAAAGCTCTGTCTCTCGATAGTGCCTCCCGAGAATTTCTGCGACAGGCAACGCCAAAACAAGCGACACCCCTCCAACTGGCCCGGGCCATTAAAGCCCTCCCCATCGTCCTGACCGGGACAGACACCCTCGACCGCGCCATTTCGACGGCAGGGGGATTACGTCAGGACGCATTGGACGAAAAATTCATGGTGAAGGCTCATCCCGGGGTGTTTGCAGCTGGCGAAATGCTGGATTGGGAAGCCCCAACCGGGGGTTATCTTCTGCAGGGATGTTTTTCCACCGGTCTTGCCGCAGCAAAAGGCGTCCTTGGGTGGCTAGAATCGTCAGTTTCGGGTATCCGCTGACGCCATGACATCCATCGTTCTCGGACAGGGCCGCGACGGCTCAGACACCTGCATTGATTTGCCGGAACTGCTGGCCACGCGCCTATTGGTTCAGGGTAACTCCGGCTCGGGCAAATCCCACCTTCTGCGCCGCCTGCTGGAACAGACAGCAACCCTCGTTCAACAGGTCATGATCGACCCGGAAGGCGACTTCGTCACCCTGGCAGACCGCTATGGCCATCTGGTCATTGACGTTGAAGACCAGTCTGAAGCCAGTTTGCGCGCAGCTGGTGAACGTGTCAGGGCGCATCGTGCATCTGTTGTGCTGAACCTTGAACAGGTGGAAGCCGAAATGCAGCTGCGTGCTGCTGGTGCATTTCTGAACGGCATGTTCGAAGCACCACGCGCCAACTGGTATCCGGCTCTGGTTGTGGTGGACGAAGCCCAGCTCTTCGCACCGGTTGCGGGCGGGGACACATCCGATGAAGCCCGTCGCCTCTCACTGGGGGCCATGACGAACCTCATGTGTCGTGGGCGTAAACGTGGTCTGGCCGGTGTTATCGCAACACAGCGTCTGGCCAAACTGGCAAAGAACGTCGCGGCAGAAGCCTCGAACTTCCTGATGGGCCGGACCTTCCTCGACATCGACATGGCCCGTGCGGCAGATCTTCTGGGCATGGAGCGTCGGGCCGCGGAATCGTTTCGTGATCTTGCCCGCGGGCAGTTCATGGCGCTCGGCCCCGCTCTGTCCCGTCGTCCGAAGCTGCTGACAATCGGCCCCGTAGAAACAGCCAGCCACAACACGGGGCCAGTGCTTGTTCCCTTGCAGCCCATGGATGCCGAGGACCTGCGAGACATTATTCTCGAGCCCGTTCACGAATTTTCGCCCCGCCCCCGCCGCGAAACGCGCCCCCCTCCGCCGGATCTTCTCGCACAGCTCGATGCCTATGGCGCGACCCGCGAAGCGGCTGAAGAACCCACCACAGCAACCGAAACGACCGAGATTGATCCAGCCCATATCTGGGACATGGTTGCTGGCGTGGCATCCGAGGAAGGCGCGGATTATAAGCCGCTTGCCACCCTCTATCAAGACTTCCAGCTCCGGGCGCGCATTCAGGGGCTATCACGAAACGTCCTCGATCTCGGTCGTTTCCAGCGCATTCTTGCAACCATCCGCGCGGGTCTGGACCGGGAACGTGCAGAAAGTGAAGAGTGGCAAAAAGCCGAAGCCATAGCCGCGTCTCTGCCGGAAGATGTTCAGGGCGTCTTTTTGTTGCTGGCACGCACCGCGCTCGATTCGAAAACCTGCCCGGATGACAGCGCTCTTGCCCGCGCCTACGGCACGCACTCACTGGGACGGGCCCGCCGCCAGCTGACATATCTTGAGGAAAGAGAAGTCATAGTATTGCAGGAGACCCCGTTCGGACGGCGCGTCGCGATCGTGGGCCTAGGCTGGCAAACGGCGTCATAAAACTGTCATTCCAGCTTCACACTAGGTTCACACACATCTAGCAGTATTGCGCTTAGGTTCCGCCCGTTTCGATTCTGGCTCGTTACGGGAAAACCATCATGCCTTCAAAGTCCAAGCGCAACAAAGGGTTGCTCTTTCTGTTCTGTTCGCCGCTGGCTGTCTGCATGGCACTGCCGTCTGCTCAGGGTGCTGATACGACCAAGATCGGCAAGAAACATACGATAGCTCACAAGACAGCTGCTGTTTCTGGCGGTTCGGAGCAGCTGGTCATTACGGCCAAGCGTACCCGCTCCGAGCAGACGCTGGGCCGCGTTCAGATCCAGCGTATCCTGCCGGGTATAAACCCCATCAAGTCACTCCAGATCCTGCCAGGCGTTGTATTCAACAATGCGGACCCTTGGGGCAACAACGAGCAGAACTCTTCCCTCTATGTACATGGTTTCAACCAGAATCAGCTTGGCTACACGCTGGATGGCATTCCCCTCGGCGAGCAGGCTTACGGTAACTATAACGGTCTGTCCCCGCAGCGCGCAGCCATCAGTGAAAACATTGGATCAGCGTCCATTGCGACGGGTGCAGGTGGCCTCGGCACGGCATCTACGTCCAACCTCGGCGGTACGCTCGAATTCGAAACGCAGGACCCCCTCCACAAGCGCGGAGCCCAAATCGAACAGGTTTTCGGCAGCTGGTCCACGTTCCGCACCTTCGCCCGTCTTGATACGGGTGAATTTGGAAACGGCAACTCAGCCTATGTGTCGTTTGCCCGTCAGGATGCCCGCGCGTGGGACTTCGCCGGCCATCAGGGTGGCTACCAGGTCAACGCCAAGTTCGTTCACCATAGCGCACACGATCATTTCTCCGCTTTCTTCGACTGGTCCCAGAAGGTTGAGCCGAACGAAGATAGCGTGACCTTGCCGCAGGGTTACGGCACATATGTCCGTCCGTTCACATATCCCAACTTCAATTACGCAAAATCCTATATCAACTCGGCAGCGTACAAGAATGCGGGCCTGAACTATCGTAACTACTACTCTGCCGCCCAGCGCGAAGATTTTCTCGCCTATGCCAAGTGGACGCATGATTTCAGTGCGAACCTGCACTGGGACAACTCGATCTATTATCACCATGATCTGGGCGAAGGCGTCGTCGCTGGTCCGATCACCGCAGCGGGCCTTCCGACGCTCTTTGCGGCCTACTTCCCCGGCCAGGATCTCAGCTCTGTTTTCGGTGGCTCCGGTTATGCAACCCGTACCACAGAGTACTGGGACAACCGTGGCGGCCTGATGTCCACGCTTCGCTACCATCTCGGCAAGCATTCCATCGAAGTCGGTGGCTGGTACGAGCGCAACAACAACACGCAGGCCCGTCGCTGGTATCCGCTGGACGCCAACAACCCGACCACGCCTTACGAGCGTCAGCAGAACGCCCTGATCGACCAGTACACAAACAACTTCTACACTAATACGTTCGTGACCCATCTGCAGGACAACTGGCAGATTTCCAAGAACTTCTCCCTGGCGGCCGGCTTCAAGTCCGAGCTGGTCTATACGAACGGCACGCTCCCTGTCGCCGCGAAGGCCGGCTCGCTATCTCCGTCCTATGCCGTCACGGCTCCGGGCGGCACAATTGCCGCGGAACGTCCGTTCCTGCCATCCTTCGGTGCGGTCTGGAACATCACGCCGAATGAACAGTGGTTCGCCACCATTCAGGAAAACATGCGCTCCTTTCAGGACGCGGGCTACGGCAACGCCACACCTTGGGGCGCAACCAGTCAGGCTGCATTCGAAGACTTCAAGAAGAACGGCAAGCCGGAAACATCATGGACGTACGAGACCGGTCTGCGTGAGCATCGCCAGATCCACCTTGGCCCGCTGACGTCTATCGAAGGGCAGCTGTCATACTATCACGTGCACTTCTCGAACCGCCTTCTGGCTGTTGCCACCACGCAGACGCTGTCTTCCATCATCGGGTCTGCCACAACGCTTGCCAACGTTGGTTCCGTCACAACCGACGGTATGGACTTCTCCTTCACGTCCCATTTCGGCGAGCATTTCTCGCTCTACAACGGCCTGTCCTATAACAAGTCCACCTACAACGATAACTACAGCACCGGCACGACAGTCGTGCACACGGCTGGCAAGAACGTTGTGGGTATGCCTGCCTGGTCTGAGAAGTTCGTCTTCAGCACCAACTGGGGCAATGCTTATGGCCAGTTCATCGGTGTCGTCACCGGCAAGCGTTATGCAACCTACACCAACGACATGTACGCCGCCCCATTTGCTCAGTTTGACATGAACGCCGGCTACACGTTCCATGGCATCCCTCACATTGCAGCCCTGCGTGTTCAGGGTAACATCACCAACCTGACCAACACACACGCCTGGTCCACCATCAACGCGACCCAGACTTCTGGTCAGTTCAGTGCCTTCCCGGTTGCCCCGCGCAGCTTCTTCCTGACACTGAACGCCACGCTGTAAGGACTGATCCATGCTGACGCGCCGCCGCACTCTGGGGCTGTTTTCCGCAGCCCTCCCCGCCCTTCACCTGAGCCGCTCCGCAAAGGCGGCTCCTTCCCTGGCTCCAAAGCCACTGGTGTTTGCCCACCGTGGCGCGTCGGCTCTCCGTCCTGAACACACACTCGGCGCTTATGCCAAGGCAATGCTGGACGGTGCTGATTTCATCGAGCCCGATCTGGTCATGACAAAAGACAGCCATCTGGTCGTCCGTCATGAAAGCAACATCGCCGATACGACAGATGTTTCGGATCACCCGGAATTCGCCGACCGGAAAAAGACCGTCACCATCGACGGTCAGAAACAGACCGGCTGGTTCACAACGGACTTCACGCTTGCGGAACTCAAAACACTCCGTGCCCGTGAGCGCTTGGCCACCCTGCGCGTCCATAACACCCGCTATAACGACCGCTTCGAAATCCCCACGTTTGAGGAAGTCATCGAAGTTGTCGCTGCTGAGGCTGCGGCCACCGGCAAGACCTTTGGCCTCATCCCGGAACTCAAGCATTCAACGCATTTTCACAGCCTCGGTCATGATCCGGAAGCGATCTTCCTCAAGACCATCGCGGCACACGAATATACGCGTCAGGCCCCGCTCGAAATCCAGTCTTTCGAAACGTCCAACCTTGCCCGTATCCGGGAGCAAGCACTGGCCATCAACCCACAGACACGGCTGATGCTTCTGATGGGTGAACGCAGACAGGTTCCCCCTGATCTTGCCGCAGCAGGAAAAACAACAACCTTCGGCGACCTGATGACACCGAGCGGCCTCAAGGAGGTCCGTCATTATGCCGACGTCATCGGCCCATCGAACACGGATCTGATCCCCCGGGATTCCAAAGGCGCATGGCTTGAACCCAGCACACTGGTGGATGACGCGCACCGTGCAGGTCTGCTCGTTCATTCCTACACAGCACGCCCAGAAAACTACTTTCTTCCTGCTCAGCTTCGAAATGACGCGGGCCCAGCGGCTCGCAACCCCCAAGGTATGATCGCAGAGGTCCGCCGCTACCTGGATATGGGGATCGACGGGTTCTTCACAGATGACCCAGCCCTCGGACGCCATCTAGTGGACACAACGTTTTAATAAATATTGGAGGATATTTTAATTACCTCGAATACCCTCCCATATACTAGTAGAAAACCCTGTAAAAACCGAGTTTTTAGAATAAACTATTATTTTAAAAATATTCGAATTTTTACCTATTTGTCTTATTTTACGCGCAGACTGACATTTTTAAAAAAGAAATATGAAAAAAACACTATCCCGAAAATTTATTTTCATTTTTCTAAAAAGGCTCTACCATTTTAACAAATTGGTGTGCCGAAATTATAAAGCAACGCCATTGATAAGAATAACACCGGTGGCGCAAACGCCAAGGCTTGCAAGGAAACAGTCATGCGTGTGGGAATAGCGATCTTATCCTATAAGCGGTGTGATATTACACGCCACACCATTGAACAGGTCCGACGCCACACCAAGGCCGATCATGAGCTTATCGTCGTTGACGATGGATCACCTGATAACACTCAGAATATGCTTGAAGAGCTCGGGGTAGCTTACATACGAGGACCAAACTGTGGGGTCGTATGGAACAAAAACCGAGCGATTTTTTATCTTCATGAAATGTGCCACTGCGATGTCGTCATTCTTCTTGAAGAAGACACTTTCCCAATAGAGGACGGCTGGGAACAAGCGTGGATCGATGGAGCAAAACAATGGGGTCACGTTAATCTCGCCCCGTCTCACTGGCCCTTAAATGATCGAATTGGCGGAACTGGCACTGTCTCCAATCCGATTATTTCGCGGTATGTAACTGGCCAGTGCTGCTCCTTTTCGCGAGAGGCGCTCTCGGTCGTCGGCTATCTCGACACCCGCTTTCGGGGGTACGGCCATGCCCATGTCGAACATACTATACGCTTTCTAAGAGCAGGGTGGGGAGGCTACATAAAATCAGGCCGAGATCATAATTTTTATCTCATTCGTTCCCCACTCAAGGTTACCTGCCTTGATAAGCCGCCACCGGTAGCTGATTATTCTAAAAATGGTGATGTATTTAATAGCATAAGGCATGATCATATACATCGCTGGTGCTGGAGAGATGAAGAAGAGATGGCTATTTTCCATACTTCTTTTGCAACTCTATCAAGAAGTGGAATTCCAGTTCCAACAATTTCAAAACGAGAATGGTTTTTATCTGATAACACAGATCAAAATTTAGTCTGGGATCAGAAATCTCAAGTTGTCATTTCCACTCCAGACAAAAAAGATGAAAGACCTAAAATCATTGCTACGGTCTCAGGTGAAACGGTGCAGTTCAAAGTTTTGAAAGATCAAACATTTTGGATAACATGGGGCCAACCAGGAGAAGCCGCGTTAAAGGAAAAACGTTCTGAAGCTGCCACTTTCAAACTCATTTATGGAAAAAACGGTGGAGTAGGATTTTCCTGTAACGGCCTCTTCCTTTGTACAGATCATAGTTTTGGTGACCATGTTATGCTTTCGAGGTCAGAAATGAAGAAATGGGAAATTTTCCATTTCTCAGGCTTCTCTGAGCTAGAACAACCCATCAACAACCCTATGCGCTCTGACCGCATTCAGGACTGGACTCTTTAGAGAAACATTATTGCCCCTTAAACATTTCAAGAGACAATAATATTTTTCTTAGTCTTGGTTTGTAGAAATCAAGAAAAATTGCTCCCAAGCTCGTGCATATTCTCTATTGCACTCCACAACTCCATCAGGAGTTGTGGATACAAACCTGCTTGTGACCGGATGCTTAAGTGAAAATGTTTTTTCATTTTGACTAGTCTGCATTTTAAAATTTAAAGTATTTGAAACGCTATCAAGCTGATCCATAGATAAAACATCCCCACCTGCTGTAGAAAGCTCTATCCATTTTGAATCATAAATATATGCAAAAATTTTATGTATCCGCGGGCCGACTCCACTTCCAGCATGAATTTTTCCAAGCTGCCTGTCTATTTGAAGAAAAGAGTCGAATTTTGTTTTTATTAAATAAGGACCTTCCTTTTTACTGTAGTTATCTTTGTTATTTTCTTCCTTTAAAACAATTTTATCTTCGTAATAATCTATGACTAGGTTCGCAACGTCCATAGGATTATCTATTGTGAACTCTGCGGGAACGCCAGCTCCTGGAGATTTTTTAAGGATTAGTGTCGGTGTCGAAAAATATTGAATGTTTGCGTCGTTGACCTGGTCCATCAGCCAGAAATTTGTGGAATAACTATTGCCATAGCAAAGCGCTAAACCACGAGGAGAGGAACAAAATATACTATTGTGAAATGCGGAGCCAACAAACCCACTGGTCAATCTATCAGAAGAAAAAAGACCCATTTGCTCTCTTATGGAAAGAGTTTCCGGGTAAACAATTCTAAACCCTCTATTCCTTAAAATAGAGGTTATTTCCTCCTCACCTTCTATTGTTCTCATCGCACTTTTAAATTTTTCTCTCGAAAGAAAAATTGGATCAGAAATACCTAAATCAATAGCATATTTTCTACCCAATCTATTGCAAAACTCTGCAAATTGTCGATGAGAAAAATGATTTTCTTCAAATGATACGCCAGAAATAAGGAGGCTGGTGATTGTCGTCGGACGATCAAAAATAATAAATTGCTCTTTTACAAGACCGATCATCTCGAAAATTTCTTTAATCCAAGAAACGGAAAATAATTTTTCTATAGTATCTCCACTGTGGCAGATGATTTTTTTATTAAGATACCAATGTGGCGCGCACCAAAATCTCGGCAACGTCTCTGTTAAAAAATGCCCAAAATGCGTTCCAATATGCCCCCCATAAAAATATGAGTTCTCCGTCGCGCGCGGATATGATGATGAGGGAGAAATACTGGAACTTGGAGACTG
This sequence comes from Gluconobacter sp. DsW_058, assembly GCF_002153615.1. Lineage (NCBI taxonomy): Bacteria > Pseudomonadati > Pseudomonadota > Alphaproteobacteria > Acetobacterales > Acetobacteraceae > Gluconobacter > Gluconobacter sp. DsW_058. The sequence goes on along the minus strand of NZ_JOPH01000057.1, from coordinate 99,494 downwards.
TCCTAATGAAAAATTTGGCCAACCTCGACGAGGGCCAGCTGTTTGTACAAGACGCCCATAACTATCATAAATACCGTAATTGAAATCATGTGGGCCAGGAATTCTCGGGATATAAAGGACATCATCATAGATATTTATTTCTGGCGGGTTTTGAAGAATTTTTAGCCCTGCACTAACAGGATTAGCCGAAATTATTTTATTCATAATTATTTCCATTATATCTTAAAGACGATTTAATCGAAGAAACACTCACGCTTCAGATGAAAAATATTATGCTATTTTTCAATTCTTCAAAACATCTTTTGAAAAGAAACCAAAATTGTTCAGCCATACGTTAACCCTCTGAATACTCAGGAGGTTAAAGTGTATCTTCGTTCTGTAGGTCTTTTCGTTATTCTTTTTAGCGTTCCCGTCAGCGCGTCGGCCGAGTGCAAGCAGAGCCCGTTTTCCTTGGAACTTCCTAATCAGCGTATGGATGAGCGACTGCAGAATCTTGCTCACCAGACAGGGTGTTTCGTAGAGGTAGATTCGGCGCTTCTAGGCACTATGAGAGCGCCAGCCGTCTCAGGTGTCCTGACACCCCGACAGGCATTCAGTCGATCCCTAAAAGGGAGCGGCCTACGCTATCGGTTTGTGAAAGATCATTGGAAAATTACATCTCAAAGCCAGACAACCGACCATCCAATTCATGACTCGTTCGTCCAGCCTTGGTGATGCGATGTATCACCCCACCTTGAAATGCTTGATAATCGCCTTGTTGAAAGCAGGCAGATCGTCGGGGCATCGTGAGAAAACATAAGGGCCGTCTGTCACAACTTCTGTGTCCACCCAGCTTGCTCCCGCATTTTCAAGATCGGTCTTGATTGCAGGCCATGATGTAACGGTACGGCCTCGTAGCTCGTTTACTTCGATTAAAACCTGCGCTCCGTGACAGATTGCAGCGATCGGCTTGTTGGCCTTCACAAACTCCTTCACGAACGCCACGACATCCCGGTTCATGCGGAGGCTATCAGGTGAGGCAAGCCCTCCCGGCAGCAAAAGAGCATCAAAATCGGAAGCTTTCGCATCCGCAATGCCTAGCTCTGCTTTAATTTTGCGAGACGGATAAATGTCCTTGTTGACCGCCTGAAACTCGCCTGCTTTCAACGAGATTACAGTCACAGTCGCGCCCGCTTTTTCCAGCGCCTCTTGTGGGGATGTCAGCTCGATTTCTTCCAGGCCATCAGTGGCCAGTGCAGCAACTTTAACCATGTTTCCGGTCCTTTCATAAAAAAAGGGCAGTCCGAAACCGGACTGCCCTTTTGAACATCAAGCGTTGAGATAAATCGTCTTGGTCTGCACATAGGCTTCCAGCCCGTGCTGTCCGTCTTCCCCCCCAAGGCCACTTTCTTTGTAGCCATGGTGGAAACCCTGCGGCGCTTCACCGCCGGGACGGTTCACGTAGACTTCCCCGAACTCCAGCTCACGCGTCATACGCAGGATACGACCCAGATCCTTTGTGAAGAGGTAGGCTGACAGCCCATACCGGCAGTCATTGGCCCAGGCGAGCGCCTGATCAAAATCCGCCACCTTGATAAGCGACATGACCGGGCCAAACACCTCGTTATGAACAATGTCCATATCCTGTGAGACGTCCGTCAGCAGTGTGGGCGCGTAAAAATAGCCCTTATCGTAGACACCGCCCGTTAAGCGTTTCCCGCCAGTTTCCAGCGTGGCGCCTTGGCGAACAGCCTTTTCGACAATCTCGTGAACCTTGGTGAGTTCGTCTTCGCTCACCTTGGGGCCCATTTCCGTTGAAGGGTCAGTCGGTAGACCAACCTTCAGAGCGTCGATCTTCTGGCGAACCTTCTGCACAAAGTCGTCGTAAACCGCTTCATGGATGTAGGTACGTTCATTGCAGGTGCAGACCTGCCCCGTGTTCATAAAGCGAGATTGCACAGCCGCTTCCGCCGCCTTTTCCAGATCAGCATCTTCCATCACCAGGAAAGGAGCCTTGCCACCAAGTTCCAGTCGGACTTCCTTCAGCGTCTCCGCTGCGGCGGCCATGATCTTTTTCCCGGCAGGCGTTGAGCCGGTCATGGTGATGAGCTTCACATCCGGATGCGCGACCAGCGGAACTCCGACTTCCGGACCGTCACCCGTGACGATATTAACGACACCTTTGGGAATGCCTGCTTCCTCAACCAGCTTTGCCAGATGAAGCGACGCAAGCGGCGTCAGTTCGTGCGGCTTTACAACGATCGTATTACCAGCCGCGATGGCCGGCCCAATCTTGCGAGCACAAAGAGCCAGCGGAAAATTCCAGGCCGTAATGGCTCCAATCACGCCAAGAGGCACACGATCAATCAGAATTTTCTCGTCCGGGGTACTCCCCGGAATGATTTCCCCCTGAAGACGCAGCGTGTTTTCAGCCGAAAACCGCAGCAGCCCGATTGCGAAATCAACTTCGACTTCAGCTTCCTTTAGGGGCTTACCCATTTCGGACGTAATGATCTGGGCCAGAACCTTCTTGTCCCGCTTCACCAGATCTTTCAGCGCATGGACATAATCAGCGCGCTCCGTCGCTGTCTTTCGGCTCCAGGCCGGAAATGCCGCCTTAGCTGCTGCTACCGCCTTATCCAGATCGGCCTCACCACCCCGAGCCGCCTGGCCGACCGTTTCTTTCGTGGCAGGATTTTCGACAGCAATCCATTCTCCCGTCTGCGGGGAAACCCATTCACCGTTAATGAAGAGATCGTATTTCTGAGCCATGAGTGCTCCTGTTTTGCAGGAAGCGCATCCTGCGCCGCTTTATTCCAGACGCATGAGACCGCTGCCGGTTCAATCGATGACCCGACACTGGCAAGAGATATGTTTTATTAAAAGTGATGATAAATCAGTCTTTCATTCACTATTTATGAGTCTTCAGAGATTGAACCCAGACTATCCATGAACAACCGGGCCAACACGCTCACTCGCGGCTCCCGCCAGACAGAATAGATATCACTGCCCTGAAGATCTGTGGGGTACTGCACAGCAATGCCTGTCTTACGAACAGCCCCCAGAGTTGAAAGAACACTCTGCGGAATACACGAAATTCCCAACCCCGCCTCTACGCAGGCCATAATGACGTCATAAGACTCAACGGTATGGATAAGACCGCCGCCAAAGCCCTTCTGTTCCAGCCAAGCCTCAAAATACCGGCGATACAAACAGTCTGTATTGAACAGAAAGACTGTCTGGCCTGACTGAAGTGTCTTCTGTCCTTCGGGCAAAATAAGTGCCAGACGCTCGCGAAAGGCAAACGCACTGCCCATCATGGGATGCTCGATTGGCCCATCCGTTAGAGCAAGATCAATCTCGCCATCAACCAGCATACGCTCAAGTGTATCTGTCGGCCGGATCAGGATCCTGATCTCTACGCCCGGTGCCGCCGCCAGAAACTGCGGCACTCGACTGGGTAAATATTCCTTCAGTGCGACGTCCAAGGCGCCAACAGTCAGTATCCCGCGAGGCACACCTTCAGAAAAGAGATCTGTCAGGTGTCGTGCCTCTTCAACGACGGTTTTGGCCTGTTGGTGAAACAATCGTCCTTCCGGCGTCAGAAAGAGACGGTTCTTTTCTCGCGTAAACAGCTCCCGCCCAAGAAGCTGCTCCAGTTCCCGCAAGCGCGCCGTCACGTTGGACGCCACACAGTTCAGTTTCCGTGACGCTGCCACCACAGTTCCTGTCTCGACGACAGCACAGAACATTTCCAGCTGTGCAAGACGCAACGGATTCATGGGCGATTTTTCCTCAACAGCGGACTCTTATCCCCAGATTCATGGAACATCTCCGGGGACGTCCCTGTGGATGTTTTATGAAGAACTGGGGATCACTCTGGAAAGGGCAGCTTTCCTGCGGAGTCGCACGATGAGCGTATCGAGAGCGGAAAGAAACCGGCTCCGATCCGCTTTTCCAAAGGATGGATTGTACGTATTCACCACTCCGGTTTCGCGCAGGTCATGCATCAGATCCCGCATGGCCGAGACCATTCCTACGGACCGATCATCGATTTCTTCGCCATTAGGGCGCAGAACGGCCGCCCCCTTTTCCAGACACCGCACGGCCAATGGCACGTCGTTCGTGACCACGATGTCTGCTGTGACAGCCTGCTCTGCAATCCAGTCATCCGCAACGTCTGGCCCTTCCGGCACGACCACACGCTCAATCAGTGGCGACTGGGGGATATTGATCCAGCGATTGGCAACAACCAGCGTCTGGAGGCCGTAACGGCCTGCCACACGGTAAATCTCGTCCTTTACAGGGCAGGCATCTGCATCAACCAACAGCCGCATGGAGTTCCTTCTGGTTTTCTTCATCACGAAACTGCTGGATCAGTTTCTCCAGCACAACATCGGGATGATCTTCACCACAGACATGAATAACCGGCTCGTCGTCACCCGGCTCTTCAAATGTGGAAAGCTGGCTCGGCAGCAGACTTGGCGGCATGAAATGACCTTTTCGATGGGTCATACGATCAGCCAGAGTGTCACGAGCAACACGGATATGAATAAATTCAACGGGAAGATCGCGGCGTAGCTGTTCGCGATAAATGCGCTTCAAGGCGGAGCAGGTCAGGACAGCACCGTGACCCGCTTTTACTTCCCTGCTCAGCCAGTCATGACAGAGTTCCAGCCAGGGCTTGCGGTCTTCGTCCGTCAGCGGCTGACCTGAGCTCATCTTGTCAACGTTACTTTGGGGATGGAGCGCATCCCCTTCCTGAAAATGCCACCCCAGGCGGGTGGCAAGGCCGGTGGCGATTGTTGTTTTGCCTGTCCCGGAAACACCCATCACGACCAGAAAACGCGGCCGGACACCTATGGCCTTACTGACGTGCGCAGTCTCTATGGTTCCCATCGCTCCACTCCCTGTTCTGTCGCAACCAGAACTTCAGACGCCATGTTCAGGAACATGCCGTGTTCCACCACGCCCACGATCGCGTCTATTTGGCGCGCCAGATCTTCCGGGTCCTCGATCGGGCCGAACGTGCAGTCCAGGATCATGTTGCCATTGTCACTGACGAACAGGTTCCCATCACGGTCGGTCCGGGGCTTAACGCCCTTGGCACCGCAGGCTGACAACCGTTCTGCCGTGCATTCCCAACCAAAAGGAATCACTTCCACGGGAACAGGAGCACGCTCCCCAAGGTGATCAACCGGCTTGCTGCCATCCACAATCACCACAAATATCTTCGAAGCCTGAGCCACGATCTTTTCACGCAGAAGCGCTCCGCCAAGGCCCTTGATGAGGTGCAACGGCCCCCGCTGAACCTCATCCGCGCCATCAATGGCGATATCAAGCTGACGATGAGCGGAAAAATCCGTCAGCGGAATCCCCGCTTTTTTGGCCTTGCGGGCACTGTCTTCAGACGTCGGAATCCCGACAATGTGAAGGCCTTCTGCCACGCGCTCACCGAGCCGCTCGATCATGTAGGTGGCGGTGCTTCCCGTGCCGAGTCCAACTACCATGCCACTCTTGACCATATCGGCAGCACGACGAGCAGCAGTGCGCTTGTGCGCCTCCATATCCGAGCTCATGCGGCGTCTCCCGTTGCGGCACGATCTGCCAGAATGACGATCCGACCTTCACTGGTCACATTTGCAGACGGCAGAGTTTTGTCGCCCTCACGAAGACGCTGGAGCATTTCCACCTTGGATTCCCCGGTCACCAGAAAGACGACCAGCGCGCTGGAATGGATGGCAGGATACGTCAGCGTAATACGCTCGTAAGGTGCGGTCTTCGGCGCTGCCGTTCCCACCCACGCCGTCTTTTCCTGAAGCACAGGCTCGCCCGGAAACAGGGAGGCCGTATGTCCATCCGTTCCCAGGCCAAGCATCACGAGATCAAACAGCGGACGAGCGGGATCCAGCTCCGTCGCGCCGTATGCAGTCTCAAGAGTTTTCTGATAGGCGCGCGCATCTGCCTCGACCGTCCCACCCGTCGGGATCGGATGCACGTTCTCGGCAGGAACCGGAACATGGCTGATCAGAACAGACTGGCCAACCGTATGGTTGCTGTCTGCATGCCCTTCGGGAACATGGCGCTCATCCCCGTAGAAAATCTCAATACGATCCCACGGAATGCGCTTTGCCAGCTCTGGCTCGGCCAGCAGTTCGAACAGTCGCTTGGGTGTCGAACCACCAGACAGAGCCACACGGAACTTGCCGTCCGTCTTGGCAAAAACACCTTCCACCAGAAGATCCGCCATTCGAAGGGCTACTGCTTCTGAGCTCGGCAGTGTTTCCAGTGTGGCAGTACGGATATCGGTCGTCATGTGTTTTTGACCCTTGGCAGAATGTAGCGCTCAATGGCTTTGGCCCAGCCATCACGCTCATTGGTGTCAGTAAGAACCTGGGCAGCGGCTCTCACATCGTCTTCAGCCTGTCCCATGGCAATGCCTAACCCCGCGACAGCAAACATCGGCAGGTCGTTGTGGGCATCACCCAGACAGGCCACTTCATGCGGCTTTACACCGTGAGCGAGAGCCAGCTCACGGACGGCTTCGCCCTTGTTGGCAAGCGCAGGCGTAATATCGAGCAGCATTTCGGAGGAACGGCGCACACTGGCTTCACCACGAAGCATAACAGCCAGTTCCGTCTCGACACGCTGAAGCAGATCGTAGTTGTTGCTCACACCCATGACCTTGCCGATCCCGTCAAACTCATGACGTAGATCCGGCACAGCATGAGGCGTCAGCCCGGTAATACGGCGCTCATGCTCGACAAACGGCGTCGCGGCGTCACTGACCATCCAGTAAGACTGACGCAACAGCCACGTTTCAATCCCATGGACATGCAGCATGTCATGCACCACGGAGAGCACATCACGCGAAAGGACACGGCTCACTGTCGGTGTTCCGTCCGGCGCAAAGATAATGCCGCCGTTGAAACCCGCGTTCTGACCGCTCAAGCCGAGTTGTGAAATGTATTTTGTCATCGCAGCCGGGGGCCGCGCGCTTGCCAGACAGAGCGGAATACCGCGCTTCTGGAGCTCCTTTGCCATCGCCATTGTAGAGGGAGCGATTGTCTTTTCCGGTGTCAGGAGCGTTCCATCCATGTCGGACACAACCATCCGGATCCTCTCCGGAAGCGCTGGAAGTTCCGCGTGAATGGTATCTAGGTCAATGGACATACAAGCCCCTGTCGGTCGGCCATATTGAATGGGGGAGTGAGCATACTGTGCCCACTCCCCCTTGCCCATCCGTCAGAGGGGCTTATTTCTGCTCGACGTGACCGCCAAAGCCGAAACGCTGCGCCGAGAGAATCTTCTCGGCGAAGTTATTGCCCGACCGCGAACGGAAACGGGTAAACAGCGCCGCCGTCATCACTGGCGCCGGCACATTTTCTTCAATGGCGGCTTCGATCGTCCAGCGACCTTCACCAGAGTCAGCAACTTCACCCGAGAACTCGGACAGTTCGCCCGACTTCGCGAGCGCTTCCGCCGTCAGATCCAGCAGCCAGGACGACACGACACTGCCGCGACGCCAGACTTCGGCAATATCCGCCATGTTCAGGTCGAAGCGTTCACCTTCGGCCAGAACGGGCGAGTTCTTGCTCTTCATGATGTCAAAACCTTCAGCGAAGGCCTGCATCATGCCGTACTCGATGCCGTTATGGATCATCTTCACAAAGTGGCCCGAACCGGACGGACCACAGTGCAGATAACCCTGCTCGGCACGCGGATCGAGATTGGTCGCATCCCGGTTCGGCGTGACGGGAACATCACCCTTTCCAGGGGCCAGAGCCGCCAGAATTGGATCGATATAATCCGCAGCCTCTTTCGGCCCGCCATACATCATGCAGTAGCCACGTTCGAGGCCCCACACACCGCCGGACGTGCCAACGTCAACGTAGGAAATCCCCTTCGCTGCCAGCTCTTCCGCACGACGGACGTCATCCTTGTAGTAGCTGTTGCCACCATCAATAATGACATCTCCCTTGCCGAGAAGCGTGCCGAGCTGCTTCACGCAAGCTTCGGTAATCGCACCAGCCGGAAGCATGACCCAGACGACACGATGCGTGTCACCTTCAAGACCCTTTACAAGCGCCTCGACGCTGTCCACGCCTGTGGCGCGACCCTTTTCGGATCGCTCCACAGTCGCTGCCGTCACGGCAGCCGTGCGGTCATGCACAACAACATCATGTCCATGCCGGGTCAGACGGACGGCAATATTACCGCCCATACGACCCAGACCAATGATACCGATCCGCATGTTTATGCTCCTGCCACCGCTTTATGGATTGCCGCGGCAAGGGTCTTCAGGCCCTCTTCCAACGGTCCATCGATATGCACCCGGAGGGCACGACGCCCACGGGCCGAGAGAACTTCGAAGTCACCGCGTGCCTGTGCCGCCTTGACGACACCGAAGCTGAAACCATGCCCCGGAACCGGGACATCAGCAGCATCAGCCGCAGTTACCTGAAGGAAAACACCACTGTCGGGGCCACCCTTGTACGCCTGGCCTGTCGAGTGAAGAAAGCGCGGACCGAACTCGGCTGCCGTGGCAACCTTCAGCACGTCGCGCAATTCCATCCGAACGTCCTGCGCCCAGTCCCGTGTTTCGCGGTTGCGCTCGATATAGGCCAGAAGACCGACATAATCGCCCGCACCAACACGGCTGAAATGCTTCTTGAGAACGGAAACAGCGTCTCCTCCCCCAAGAACACCCGCATTCTTTTCGTCTGCGTAGAAAGATAGCTTTCCGTCGATTGCGAACGGCTCTTCTGCTGGCAATGAACCAGTTTCAGCATAGGCGTTCGTCAGCTTGCGGGTTTCAACCTTGCTGAACTCGACATCTGGCTGATCAAACGGGTCAATGCCCAGAACCGCACCTGCGACAGCAGTTGCAAATTCAAAGACAAAGAAAGCCTGTCCGATCTCGTTTTTGTCTGCCAGACGCACCGTAATCACTGGAGCTCCAGCTTCACGCAGTGCCCCAAGACGACTGTCCGGAACGTCGTCGCCCAGCAGGATGTCCACGAAAACGCGGTCCTTGCCGTAGACGTCGGGCGTGCCGAGCACTTCCTCGTCAATCGGGATCAGACCTGTGCCCTTCTTACCGGTGCTTTCCGCAATAAGCTGCTCAAGCCAGGCCCCGAAGGACGCAATGCCCTTGGACGCAAGGATCGTCACCTTGTCACGACCGAAACACTTGGCAGAATGACCAAGGATCAGACCCAGCGTCACACCCGGGTTAACGTGTGCCGGTGCGCTCGGACCACAGCTCTCGACCATCAGATTGGTAATGGTCAGGAACTTACGAACATCAAGACCGCTGACTGCGGCTGGCACCAGTCCAAAGTTTGACAGGACAGAGAACCGTCCACCAATTTTTGGATCACCGTAAAAAATGCGCCAGAAGCCGTTCTCTTCGGCGACCTTCTGCATGTGGGAGTCAGGGTCCGTGATGGCGATGAAGTTATCGCCCGGAGCCTTGCCCAGAGCCTGACCGGCAACCGTCCAGAAATGCGCGAACAGAATGTTCGGCTCCAGCGTGCCGCCAGACTTACTGGCCACGATGAACAGGGTCTTCTTGAGATCAACGGCCTTCTCGTAAGCCCGAACCTGCTGCGGGTCGGTGCTGTCGAGAACATGCAGCTTCGGCCAACCTTCCTGCTGACCGAAGGTTTCGGCCAGAACCTCTGGGCCAAGGCTCGAACCGCCCATACCCAGAAGCAGGATGTCAGAGAAACCACGACTGCGGACATCACGAGCCAGAAGTTCCAGCTCTTCGATGTGCCACAGACGATCCTGAACGATGGTCAGCCAGTTCAGCCAACCGGCTTCAGCACCATTCGTCCAGACAGAGGCGTCCTTCGCCCAGATGCGACGGACCAGACCTTCCTTGCTCCACGCCGTCTCGGATTCAGCAACATCGTCGCGGATATCCGAGGGAAGGTCAGCTGTGACGTGGAGCAACCGTTTTCCCAGCACAGACTCCCGCTTTTCAGCGACCGCACCGAGAAGAGTGTCAAAGGACTCAGAGAAGGAGGCACAGCCATCCTTCACCAGCTTCGCCGTGACACCAGCCAGATCCAGACCAAGGCGCTCGGCCTCAGCCAGAACGTGACGGGCTTCTTCAATGTTTTCCGTCAGGCTCTCACGGAGCTTGCCGTGATCGCGGAACGCATCGAACGTTGCTGGTGGAATGGTGTTGACCGTCTCAGGACCAATCAGCTCTTCGACGTACAGGACGTCAGAGTAAGCCTTGTCCTTCGTGCCGGTGCTGGCCCAGAGCAGACGCTGCGGGTTTGCACCCTTGGCAGCAAGTGCCTGCCAGCGCGGGCTCTTCTTGACGTCAAGGTAATACTGATAGGCGGCCTTGGCGTTTGCGATGGCAACCTTGCCACGCAGAGCCTTGAGCGCTTCTGCGTCCTTGTCACCAGCAGCGACGCGGCGGTCGATTTCGCCATCAATCTTTGCGTCAATACGGCTGACGAAGAAGGAAGCAACGCTGGAGATGTGGGAGATATCTTCCCCACGGGCTGCGCGGGCTTCAAGACCGGAAATGTAAGCTTCCAGAACGGCCTTGTACGCATCCAGAGAGAACAGCAGCGTCACGTTGATGTTGATGCCGTCTGCAATCGCTTCGCGGATCGCACCCGTGCCTTCTTCCGTACCCGGAATCTTGACCATCAGGTTCTTGCGACCAACAGCCTTCCACAGGCGACGGGCTTCCGTGATGGTACCGTGCGCGTCGAAGGCCAGATACGGAGAGACTTCGAGGCTGACGTACCCGTCCAGACCCTTTGTCTTTTCGAACACCGGATAAAGGACACCGCAGGCAGCGCGGATGTCGTCAATCGCGAGGTGTTCGTAAAGGTCTCCAGCAGAGAGACCTTCGCCTTCGAGAAGCTTGCGGATCTGGGGATCGTATTCCGTCCCCTTACCGATGGCCTTCTCGAAAATGGCCGGGTTGGAGGTCACCCCGCGAAGCCCGTCTTCCTCGACAAGCTTCTTGAGGCTGCCATCTTCCGTAAAACTGCGCTGAATAAAGTCCAGCCAGGGGGACTGGCCGTACTTTTCCAGATCCCGCAGGACACTGCCCACTTTGTCTAGGCCGGTGTTAGAGATTGTGTCCGCCACAGGTTCTCTCCTTACTTGCTACGGGCAGCCTGACGCTTCGCGGCGCCATAAACTGCTTCCGGCGTAAAACCGAACTTGGTCAGAAGTGCAGAGGCAGGAGCCGATGCACCAAACGAATTCATGGCAATGATCGAGCCGCCAAGACCGACATAACGGTCCCAACCAAAGGCCGCAGCCTGCTCGACAGCCACGCGGCCGATCACGTCAGGCGGCAGAACGGAATCGCGGTATTCCTGGCTCTGCTCTTCAAACAGATCGAAACTCGGGATCGACACCACGCGGGCCTTCACACCTTCTGCCGTAAGCTTTTCATAAGCTTCGACAACCAGCGATACTTCAGAACCCGAAGCCATCAGAATCACATCCGGCTTACCTTCACAGGAGGCCAGAACGTACGCGCCCTTCGCCAGACCGGAAGCCGCTGCATACTTCGTACGGTCAATGGTTGGCAGATTCTGGCGGCTTAGAGCCAGAACAGCAGGCTTATGCGTCATCGGGATCAGCGTGCGCCATGCCTCTGCCACTTCGTTGGCGTCGGATGGGCGGATCGTCATGATGCCCGGGGTCGCGCGAAGTTGAGCAAGCTGCTCGATCGGCTGATGGGTCGGACCATCTTCACCGACGCCGATGGAGTCATGCGTGAAGATATACGTGACCGGCAGTTCCATGATGGCCGACAGACGGATCGGAGCCTTCATGTAATCAGAGAAGATCAGGAAGCCTGAGCCATAGGCGCGGATGCCGGACAGTGCGATACCATTACAGATCGAGCCCATCGCGTGTTCACGGACACCGAAATGCAGGTTGCGGCCACCATAGGTGCCACCCCACTGCGGCGGCTGGAACGATCCACCACCCTTGATGTCCGTCTTCGTGGACGGCGTCAGGTCAGCAGACCCACCAATCATCCAGGGCAGGTTCTTGGCAACGGCGTTCAGCACCTGGCCAGAGCTTGCACGGGATGCAACGCCCTTAGCATCAGCCTCGTAAACCGGGATGTCCTTGTCCCAGCCTTCTGGCAGACGGTGCTCGAAGATTGCTTCAAGCTCGGCGGCTTCCTTCGGATGCGCTTCCTTGTAAGCCGAGAACAGTTCACGCCACTGAGCACTGGCCGCTGCACCGCGCTTGCCGAGACCTTCGGCGAAATGCTCCTGGACACCATCCGGAACATAGAAATCACCGGCATTTTCCGGCCAGCCATAAGCTGCCTTCGCACCCTTGATTTCATCTTTGCCCAGCGGTTCACCATGAGCAGATGCCGTGCCGGCCTTCTTCGGCGCACCGTAACCAATGACCGTCTTCAGAACGATCATGCTCGGGCGGTCCGTGACCTTCTTGGCTTCCTGAAGGGCCTTCAGGATTGCCTGAACGTCGTTACCGTCCGTCAGTGTCTGAACGTGCCACTTATAGGCCTCGAAACGCTTGCCAACATCTTCGGTCAGGGCAAGGTCGGTCGAGCCTTCAATGGAGATCTGATTGGAATCGTAAACCCAGGTCAGGTTGCCGAGGCCCAGATGACCGGCCGTTGAAGCCGCTTCCGAAGCCACACCTTCCATCATGTCGCCATCACCACAGAAAACCGTGACGTGATAGTCGAACAGCTTGAAGCCAGGGCGGTTGTACGTTTCAGCCAGCCACTTTTCAGCAATGGCCATACCCACGGAGTTGCCACAGCCCTGACCCAGCGGGCCGGTCGTTGTTTCAACGCCTGAGGTGAAACGATATTCCGGGTGGCCCGGCGTCCGGGAGCTCAGCTGGCGGAACTGCTTCAGGTCCTCGACAGTGAGAGCTGGCTGGTCCACGACCTTTCCATCCTGGATGTCCCGAACGCCTGTCAGGAACAGCGTCGAGTACAGGAGCATGGAGGCGTGTCCGACGGACAGGACGAACCGGTCACGGGCTGGCCATAGCGGATCGGCAGGATCGTAGTTCAGATCATGCTGCCAAAGCGCATACATGGCCGGGGCGAGAGCCATTGCGGTTCCGGGATGCCCGGAATTCGCACGCTCGACGGCGTCCATGGAAAGGGTGCGGATGGTATTGATACCGAGTTCAGGAAGCGTACTCATCGGTATGGGGTCTCCGGCTTGTGACGAGCGGGGGAAAGGTCAATGATGCCCCCGCACCTTCTGCAGCCACGGCATGACGCGATATCACGTCTGACGCAATGCTTGATGGGTAAACCATATTGTGAAACACGGTCTTGTGCTTGACGACAACCCGCCTCACTTCGATGGAACACGTTATTTCAACCCACCTTCGTGGCGCCCGGATAACGCTGTTTCAGGACGAACCCCTGCCCAGCGCTTCCGCAATATCCTGAAGTGGCAGCTCAGCCTGCGTCCCCGCTGGCCTGATGCCCTGCCCCCTCAGAAACCCCACACCCTGACTGCTCCCGCGCCCGGTGAATGTCTCGCAACGTTCATCGGTCATGCCACCGTTCTGCTTCAGTTCGGCCGGCAGGGACGTGAACCATTACGCATCATCACGGACCCGGTGTTTTCAGAACGCTGCTCCCCGTTCCGGAGTTTCGGCCCCAGACGCGTCCAGCCACCCGGCATCTGTTTTGAAGACCTGCCGCCAATCGATCTCATTCTGGTTTCACATTGCCATTACGACCACATGGACCTCCCGACCCTGCGCATTCTGGCGCGCAAAGGTGATCCGCTGTGCATTACGTTGCCGGGGAACCGTAGCCATCTGGAAAAAGCTGGACTGCCCCGCATTGTCGAACTTGACTGGTGGGACAGCACGCAGGCGGAAGGCGCGCGCATTTCTGCAACGCCCGCCCTGCATGGAAGTGCTCGTACTCCATTCGATCAGAACAAGGCCCTCTGGGGCGGCTTCATGATCGAAACTCAGGACAAAACCGTGTTCTTCGCCGGGGACACAGCGTGGGGCCGTCACTTTGACGCGATCCACAATCGCTGGAACACGATTGACCTCGCAATCCTGCCAATCGGTGCCTACGAGCCACGCAATTTCATGCGTCGTGTTCACATGAATCCGGAAGAGGCGGTCATGGCCTTTGACACCCTCAAGCCCACCCAGGCGATGGCCATTCACTTCGGGACATTCCAGTTGACTGATGAAGCTATTCTGGAGCCTGCGGCACGCCTCAATCTGGCCTTTCAGGACCGTGCTCGTCCCTTTAAAGCTCTGGAAAACGGGGAAACCCTGGCTCTTTCGCCCCCTCCCGCAAGCCGCTACCCTAACGGCACTATGTCCCCCTTGTGGAAACCGTCATGAACGCACAGACCGTCAATTTCACGCCTGAACAGATCACTGCCCTGTTCATTGACGCCGCCCGTGAGGGTGACACGGACCTCCTGACCCAGTTTCTGGATGCAGGAATGGTCATCGATACGCCTGACAGTCGCGGCTACACGGCCCTCATTGTCTCGACCTACAACGGACATCTGGATGCCGCACGGCTACTCCTCGCACGCGGGGCCAATACGGAATCCGTTGATCTGAAGGGGGCCACGGCCCTGTCCGGCGTCGCCTTCAAAGGCATGACGGACATTGCACAGGTCCTGATCGACAATGGGGCTCAGGTGGATCACGCAAATTTCTCGGGCCGGACGCCTCTGATGTTCGCCATCATGTTTGGCCGTACGGACATGGCACGGCTTCTTCTGTCTGCAGGCGCCAACCCGGATCATCGGGATGGCGACGGCGTTTCTGCCCGTGACCTCGCAGAGCGACAGGGTGTGACTGGCTTTTTCGATCAGGAAACAGGCGCATGAGCCGCTTCTGGAACAAACGCGTCCACGCTCTGGACCCTTACATCCCCGGCGAACAACCTAAACTAACCAACCTGCTGAAGCTCAATACGAACGAGTCTCTGTATGGTCCGAGCCCGCGGGTGCTGGAGGCTATTCGAGAGACTGCAACGGACGACCTTCGCCTTTACCCGGACCCAACTGCGACGGTCCTGTGTGAAACCATCGCAAAGCGCTTCGGTGTCACAACAGACCGGGTTTTCGTTGGAAACGGCTCCGATGAAGTCTTGGCTCACGCGTTCCGTGCCCTCTTTCACGATGACGCACCGCTCTACTTCTCGGACGTCACTTACGGCTTCTATCCTGTTTATTGCAGCCTGTTTGAACAGCCCTTCAAGCAGTTCCCGCTCAACGACGACTACGAGATCGACATCAACGCTTATGATGGCCCCTGCGGTGGCGTTGTCGTCGCGAACCCCAACGCCAATACGGGTCTGGCCCTCTCGCTTGAACAGATCGAAACGCTCGCTCTTCGTCATCCGGACCGGACGGTCATCATTGACGAAGCATACGTGGATTTCGGTGCCGACTCGGCCATCGAACTGACGAAGCGTCATGAAAACCTTCTTGTCGTTCAGACACTGTCAAAATCCTATGCTCTGGCTGGGCTGCGCGTCGGTTTCGCAATCGGCTCACCGGAGCTGATTGAAGGACTGATCCGCGTCAAGGACAGCTTCAACTCCTATCCGCTTTCACGCCCGGCGCAGGCAGGGGCCATCGCTGCTATCAAGGATACGGAGTGGCTGGAAGAGATTACAGCCCGAGTGATTGCCAGCCGGAAAACACTTGTCCCTGAACTGGAAAATCTCGGCTTCCAAGTCCTTCCATCCTGTGCCAACTTCATTCTCATGCGCCACCCGGCGCATCCGGCCGGATCGGTTGCGAGCGCCCTACGCGAACGTTCGATCCTGGTGCGGCATCTTTCAACCCCGCGTATCCAGAACTGGCTACGCGTCACGATCGGAACTGACGAGGCCTGCACACGCCTGATTGACGCCCTGCGGGCCATCATTCTCACAAACCGATCCTGAACCACAGTTGGGCGGACTGATCCGCCCTCACGATCATGACCTTTCAGAGGCTGCCCGGTGTGCATTCGCGCACCGTTCCGCATTCAGTGATGATGCGGAGGCCTCTGGCGTTTCGTGCTGAAAGACCAAGACCATGCGCGCATTCCACGGACAGATGTCCGACAATCAGCCTATCCGCCGTAACCAGGCAGAGAAGGAAAAGCAGCTTCGGGACCTCAAGGAAACACTTGCTTCCATGAAGTCTCACACATCCCCTGCTCTGAAAGAGAGCGTCCAGCGCCGTATCAAGGAACTGGAAACCGAACTCCGCGCCGCAGCCCGTGACAAGGCTACCCGCGCCGCCAACCCGAGCGCCCAACCGCAGGACCAGCAGCGTCAGCGCCGCGCGCCGCGCCGGAACACCATTCGCTCCATGTAAAATTGTGAACCGGGCAGCCTTACAGGCCTGCCCGGTTCCACGCCTCTCCCATGCACTGCAGGCGAACCGGATGCATGCCGTCCGTTTCTGTCAGAACATAAAATGCTGAGTACTTTCCGGTAGGTTTGCCGGGCCGGCTTTTCAGCCAGTTGAAAACACTTCGATCTGCCGTCATCCCGCCCTGATCCTGCGGAAGAGGCTGATTCCAGAGATCCAGAACCTCCGGAACTCTCGTCCGATCAATCATCAGACAATTCGGGTCTACAAACCCTCCAAAGGACTCGCGGAAGAGCCCCCCGCCCGGGCCCACAGATTCCCATTGATCTTCGCAGACCGGCCTTAACGTTTTGGGATGTACAAACCATCGACCTGACCAGGCCCAGTCCTTTCCCTTAATCGCTTGAACAAGCGATGACAGATGATCCGGTGCCCACCAGTTGTCATCATCCAGATAAGCCACCCGAGGCGCATTGGAGAGCTGGCTCAGAACACTCCGCAGCACGCCTCCGTCACGTGCGCGGCCAAACCCTCCATGCCGCACAGACGTGGAATATCCCGGCCACAGCACCTCCACTGACCAGCCCTCCGGACGCGCCTGACAGGCACTCTCCAGCATCTCCTGCGCTCCATCTGGTGGCGTAGTATCCGCACCGATCATAATCTGCACGCGCAGGTCACCACTCTGGGCGAAGATCGACCGCAAAGCGTGAAATAATGAGGGCCTCAGCAGGCTGGGCATGACAACAGCGACATCAAACGGCTGCTGGTCCGGCTGACCATCGTCAGCGAAAATATGAAGTCCAGGACGCATCCTGCAAGACTACGGCGTGCAGCACTCTCCGTCCATGCTGCTCAACCCGGCACTTAATCTCGTCCCAGCTCCAAGCGCCACACCAACCGCATTAAAACGGCGGCCCAACCACTTCAGACTGCACAGGGCATGCTCTTGCACTTCGGTCGTGCAGCCCCCACGATGAAAAACAGAATTCCACTGCGAAAGAGCAAGATGTGTCCGCTACTTCCCAATTTTCGCACGAGCAGCTTCTTGACCGCCTTGGCGAAGTCGCAGTTCGCGTCGGACTGAACATCAAGCCGGGGCAGCAGCTCCTCATTACAGCCCCGCTGGATGCCGTTCCGCTTGTCCGGCGCGTTACCGAACACGCCTACAAGGCTGGAGCATCTCTCGTCACAACGCTGTACGCCGATGATGAAACGACACTCGCCCGTTACGTCCATGCCTCTGATGCCGCCTTCGATACAGCCCCAACCTGGCTGGCTGACGGTATTGCCCGCGCTTTCCGTGAGGGGGCAGCGCGCATGGCTATTACTGGGGCCAACCCAACTCTCCTTGCCGGCCAGGATCCAGAGCGGATTTCACGCGCAAACCGCGCAAACTCAGCAGCCAACCGACCGGCGATGGAAATCATTACCCAGTTCGCAGTGAACTGGAACATCATCGCCTGCGCCACCCCGGCATGGGCCGCACAGGTCTTCCCCGATCTGGCTCCAGAAAATGCATTGACAGCGCTGTGGAACGGCATCTTCAAAGCTTCGCGCGTGGATGTCCCAGACCCGGTAGCAGACTGGAAGGCCCACAACGCCCGCCTGCATGCCCGTGCCAAATTCATGAACGACACACGCTTTGACGCCCTGCACTTCACCGGCCCCGGTACTGATCTTACGGTTGGCCTTGCGGATGGCCATGCCTGGGCTGGCGGATCGGAAGAGGCACTGAACGGCATTGTCTGCAATCCGAACATCCCAACCGAAGAAATCTTCACAACACCCCACCGCTCCCGCGTGAACGGCACCGTTTGCAGTACCAAGCCACTATTCCATCAGGGCACACTGATCGACGATATTTCCGTCCGTTTTGAAGATGGCCGCATTGTCGAAGCACACGCGAGCAAGGGTGAAAACGTTCTCCATCGTATTCTGGACACTGATGAAGGCGCACGCCGGATTGGCGAGGTAGCTCTTGTGCCCCACTCGTCGCCAATTTCCGCAAGCGAAATCCTCTATCGGAACACCTTGTTCGATGAGAACGCATCCAGCCACATTGCGCTGGGCCAAGCCTACACCAAGTGCATGGTCGACATTGAAGGTCTGACGCCGGAACAGCTTCTGGAGCGTGGCGTTAATGACTCCCTGATCCATATCGACTGGATGATTGGCTCGGATAAAATCGATCTCGATGGGATCAAAAACGGCAGCCGCACGCCTCTGATGCGTTCCGGCGAATGGGTAAACGCATGACTTTGAACATCAAAACGCTCACAGCGCTCGCTCTCTTCGCCAGCGCGGCTCTTCCTTGTTCTGCACACGCACAGGGCTACCCAAGCCAGACACAGGTTGACGGGCAACAAGCCCAGCAGCCTGCGCAGGTTCCCCCGCAGTTCAAGGCCGACACAGAGCGCGCTATGCGCTACGCCCTGCCCGCAGACTTTATGCCGCGCGCTACGAGCACGATTGGTGAGCTCCAGGCCCGCAATATCCAGCCCCCCAACTCTCAGGGGCTTGGCTTGCAGGCGATGATTAGCCAAGCAGGTCAGGTTCCCGGTTTTGCCGCCGTGCTCTCATCCCATGGCTTTACGCCGGAAAGCTTCATCACTGGCATGACGACCTTTGGCATGACGCTTGCCGTAAGTAACGGACAGGTTCCAGCAGGCATGCCGTCTCCCAACCCGAACAACGTTGCGCTATTCAAAGCCCACCCGGATCAGGTCAACGCCCTGATGCAGGCCATGGGCAACCCTCCCCACTAATTTTTACGAGCGTGCCCTGACTTTGTGCAGGGCGCGCCTTCTTTTCCCACCTTCTCACTGATAAAAAGCCGACATGTCTGTCGTGCTTGATCCTTTCACACTCCCGGCCGTCAACATTCTGGGGCTTGCCCAGTCTGGGGCTATTCTCCGTGCTGAACGGGAAACACCGCCCGATGGTGTTCCTGCGTTCATTACAAGCGAAGGATGGGATGAGCTTATTGCCGCTCACGCCTCAGAACACGATACGCCGCACACCATCGTTCTTCCGGCTCTCGAAAAAGCCGTAACGCGACTCTTGGCCCATGCCGCTCAGGCAGCGTCGGAAGAAGGCGGGACTGCTCCCGTCGTCAGCCTTGAAAGCGATCTTTTCCCGAGCGACGGGACGTTGATTCTCGCCTTCGTCCGTGATGAAACGCACCCTGTTGCCTGCACACTTATTGGAACGGCACACCAACTCGCAGGCGTTTTACGCTCAGCAACGTCAGTATAGGGCCCTCTGACGCAGAGCCAGTTCGTCCAGAGCGGCTTGCTCCTTACGAAGAGCGAGATAATTCATCTCAAGCCGCTGCTTATCCTGCAGTTTCTCAACAGCTTTTAGAGCTGCCTGAGCCATTAGTAGAGCCGAACGAAGACAATCCCGATCAAGTGCCGCCTCCCGGCAAAGCTCCTGTGCGTCAGCGATCGCACGCTGGCCAACGGGCAACCAGCGGCTGAATGCTTCTACTGCATCGTCATCAGCCTGCGGATCTGATGCCAGCCCCTGTTCCTGAATCAGTAGCAAATGAGCCTTGCTCAACACTGCTTCAGCAGCAGTCTCCCGCGCTACTGCTTCGCCAAACGCCTTCTCAACTGCCTCCAGTTCATGGCGCCGAAGGCGCTTGAGCGTATCCAAGGGCATCTGCTTCATTTTACCTGCTCCCATTGTGTTCAGGCCTCGGCATTCACAATGCTGGAGAGCTGTTCAAACGCTTCCGCACAGTTAGACCGCTCGCTCTTGCCTTGAGAAAGAAACTCTTCAAGCCTGGGCATAAGCCGCACAGCCTCATCGACGTCTGGCTCTGTTCCAGCCTTGTATGCCCCCAGACGAATCATATCGGCCATCCGTTCATAGGTTGCCATGGTCGCCCGCGCCTGCTTCGTGAGCCTGTTTTCCTCAGCTGAATTACATCCCGGTACGGCACGTGACAGAGACCGAAGAACGTCAATCGCGGGGTAACGCCCCTGCTCACCGATCCGCCGATCCAACACAATATGTCCGTCGAGAATTCCACGAACGGCGTCTGCAACCGGCTCGTTATGATCGTCACCCTCCACAAGCACAGTGAACAGGGCGGTAATCATGCCTTCTCCCGGATAACCAGGCCCGGCGCGTTCCAGCAATCGCGGCAGTTCAGCAAAAACAGATGGAGGATAGCCACGCGTGGCAGGAGGTTCGCCAGCTGACAGACCGATCTCACGCAGGGCCATGCAATAACGGGTCACACTATCCATTAGCAAAAGTACGGATTTACCCTGATCACGAAAGTGCTCTGCAATCGCCATACCCGCAACGGCAGCATCCCGACGCATCAACGGCGGGGCATCTGATGTGGCAATGACCACCACACTCCGCGCCAGCCCCTCAGCCCCCAGATCGTCTTCAATGAATTCACGAACTTCACGGCCGCGCTCACCGACCAGTGCAATGACCGCCACATCGCAGTTGGCACCGCGCGCCAGCATGGACAGCAGAGTGGATTTTCCGACCCCAGACCCGGCAAACAATCCCAGCCTCTGACCACGCCGACAGGTTGTAAACGCATCGAGCGCCCGCACTCCCAAATCTATGCGCTCTCCAAGCCGTGCCCGCGTTGCAGCGTTTGGAGGTGCGGCACTGACAGGCTGTTGCTGGAATGCTGGCGCTAATGGCCCCTTCCCGTCGATCGGCACCCCGAGAGGGTCCACGACTCTTCCAAGCCAGCTCTCATTCACACCCAGACTAGCTGACTGACGACCACTCAAAGAAATACGTGCCTCACATCCGGGCCCAATCCCTTCAAGGCTCCCAAAAGCCATGACCCGGGCGTGTGCATTATGAAACCCTACAACCTCAGACTGTATCGATACCCCAGAACGTGCCTTCACGTTAATTCTGTCACCGATAGAAACGAGTCCCTCAAGGCCGTGAATGGTCATGCACAACCCCGTTACATCCCGAACAACTCCGGTTGCACCGTCAACGTGCATGGATGAGAGCTTTTCGAGAAGGCTCTTCAACCCGCCTTTTCCCTGGATTTTCTGAGGATTTCCGAGATGTGATGTCATCAAACAACCATAAGGAGTGCAACCTTAACAAACCCTGAACACGCACCCTTTAATGAAGCAATGATGAAAATTTTACGCTTTTTGATTTGTATCTATCGACAAACACAACTCTGAGTAGTAACCATTGCTTCACCAATCCGTGAGTTGAGAAACATGCGTATCCTTCTTGTCGATAGCGATCTTCAGGCCGCAGCCCATCTGTCTCAGACCCTTCGTACGGCTGCCTTCACCGTCGATCATACGTCCTCTGGCGAGGAAGCAATCGAGATGCTCCGGCATTACGATTATGATCTGATGGTGCTGGAACTGATGCTGAACGATATCGAAGGTTACGATGTGATCCGCCGTGTCCGCGCAGCCCGGATTACGACGCCCGTTCTCGTTCTCTCTGCGCTTCTCCGTCCCCAGGCCAAAATCCGTGCCTTCTCGATGGGTGCCGATGACTACATGACAAAGCCTTATGACTCAGGCGAGCTTGTTGCCCGCCTTCAGGCCGTCATGCGCCGCTCTCGCGGCTTTTCCGAACCTTGCCTGCGCATTGGCAATCTGGAACTGGATCTGAACGGGAAAAACGTCACTGTTGAGGGGAATGCCCTGCACCTGACGGGCAAGGAATATGCCATTCTGGAGCTTCTGATTATTAGGAAAGGCTCTGTCCTGACCAAGGATGCTTTCCTGAATCATCTTTATGGCGGCATTGATGAGCCTGAGATGAAGATCATCGATGTCTTCATCTGCAAACTTCGCCGTAAGCTTCAGAAAGCAGGGGCCAGTAACCTCATCTCTACCGTCTGGGGACGTGGTTACATTCTGCGTGAAGAAACAGCAGCCGAGCCCCTGCCCGCGCCTGTCAGCTCAATGACCAGAACTGCATCTGAACTGACCGTCGCCTAAAGCGTACTTTTCAGGATTGGTACCAGTCCGGCCGGATCGTCACACCATGATTGACCGGCCCGTGACCAACGCCATATCCCGGCGCATTTGAGAGCGCGAGCCGTAGATAGGCATGAGCCCGACGCACCGCCGCTTCAAGATCCGTGCCCTGGGCAATGCCCGTCGCAATGGCACTGGCAAGCGTACAACCCGTTCCATGAGTATGACGCGTATGAATCCGCGTTGCACGGTGTACGTACTCATCACCATTTGGGAAGACCAGAAGATCCTCGAGATCCTCTCCCGTCATATGCCCCCCCTTAAGCAGAACGGCCGCGGCTCCCCGCTCTTGCAGGATATGAGCTGCCCGACGCATTCCTGCCAGATCATGAATGACCTCACCCGTCATGACTTCTGCTTCGGGAATATTGGGAGTCACGATCAAGGCCCGGGGCAAAAGACGGGTCATCACAGCATCTACGGCGTCATCAGCCAGAAGAGCTGACCCGCTGGTGGATACCATGACCGGATCAAGCACCAATGGGAGATGCGTATGACTTTCCAGTTCGTCAGCAACGGCATGAACAATGTCTGCAGTCGCCAGCATTCCGGTTTTGCAGCAATCTGCATCCAGATCATCAAGAACGACCTGCATCTGCTGCCGAACAAGCTCTGGGGAAACAGCCTCCACCCCAAAGACGCCGAGTGTATTTTGTGCCGTCAGAGCTGTAAGGGCGCTCATTCCAAAGCCCCCCAAAGCAGTAATGGTCTTCAGGTCGGCCTGAATCCCGGCCCCGCCACCGGAGTCACTTCCCGCTACTGTCAGAACCCGGCCACGCATACGTCAGGCCTCCGTAATTGCTCTGATCGCCTCACAGACATGATCCACGACCTGAAGAACCAGAGCATCGTCTTCTGCTTCCGCCATTACGCGAATCAGAGGCTCAGTCCCACTGGCTCTCAGAACCAGACGACCGCGCCCGGCAAGACGTTCTTCCGCCCAGGCTTTGGCAGCAGCCAGTTCGGGACTGCTCAACGGATTAGCCCCTGAGTAGCGAACGTTTTTGAGAAGCTGGGGGAACGGCTGGAAGACCTGACAGATCTCGCTGGCAGGCTTCTTGGTCTCTACCGAAACTGCCAGAACCTGCAAGGCGGCAATCAGTCCATCTCCGGTCGTAGCATAATCTGACAGGACCATGTGCCCGGATTGCTCTCCGCCCAGGTTGCCACCATTCTCACGCATGCGCTCAACGACGTAGCGATCCCCGACGGCCGTCCGCTGAAGTTCCAGACCATCTTCCGCAAGAGCCTTCTCCAGCCCCATATTGGACATGACCGTGGCCACGACCGTGTTGGTCCGCAGACGTCCATGCTGCTTCCAGAAGCGGGCGATCAACCCAAGAATCTGATCGCCATCAACCAAATTGCCGTTCTCATCGGCGATCAGAACACGGTCGGCGTCTCCGTCCAGCGCAATGCCGAAGTCCGCGCCATGTTCCTTCACGGCAGCACAAAGCGTCTCTGGATGGGTGGAGCCAACACCGTCATTAATGTTCAGGCCATCCGGTGAACAACCAATCTTGATAACTTCCGCACCCAGCTCCCAAAGAGCGGTTGGTGCCACGCGATATGCAGACCCATTTGCGCAATCGAGAACAATCTTCAAACCATCCAGACGCAGCCCGCGTGGGAAAGACGCTTTGGCATTCTCAATGTAGCGACCAGCAGCATCGTTCAAACGAGAGGCACGCCCGATTTCTGCTGGAGAAGCCAAACGCTGAGACAGATCCTGCCCCATCATGGCTTCAATCTCCCCTTCCACTTCATCAGAGAGCTTGAAACCGTCTGGGCCAAACAGCTTGATGCCATTGTCGGTGAAGGGATTGTGAGAGGCCGAGATCATGACCCCGAGGTCTGCCCGCAAAGACCGCGTCAGCATGGCAATTGCCGGTGTCGGAAGCGGACCGACAAGGATCACATCCATACCGGCGGACAGAAAGCCAGCCACAAGCGCACATTCAATCATATACCCGGACAGACGTGTGTCCTTGCCCAGCACAACAGTGTGTCGACGGCTCTGACTGCGCATGAAATACAGGCCTGCGGCCTGTCCAAGCTTCTGAGAAACTTCCACCGTCATCGGAGCGGTGTTTGCGGTTCCCCTGATGCCGTCCGTCCCGAACAGAGCCCTCTTGCTGGCCATGGTTATGAAATCCTGCCTGTCTCGATAGATAAGAAAAAGGCGCGGCACCGGAGAGGAAATTCCCCTCCAATGACGCGCCTTGCGGTGCGGTTAACGGTTTGATTAGCCTGCCTGAGGAGCCGGATCAAACGCACCCGGACGTGTCGTCGGCACAGAGGCGCGGCGATTATCCGGCAATTGCTCGTCATCGGACGGACGCTCGATCGCCTCTCCACGCATGATCCGACCGACATCGTCTCCGGTCAGGGTCTCATACTCGAGCAGAGCCGCTGTCAGACGATGCAGATCATCAATCCGCGTCAGAAGCAGATGATGCGCCTGCTGGTAAGCCGTATCGATCAGAGCCTTGATCTCTACGTCGATATCGCGCGCCGTCTGCTCAGACAGATTTTTGTTCTGCGTGACAGAATGCCCCAGGAAGACTTCCTGTCCGTTATCGCCATAGGAAATCATGCCGAGCTTGTCGCTCATGCCCCATTCCGTGACCATTCGGCGAGCCAGATCGGTAGCGCTCTTGATATCACCAGACGCACCAGCACTGACTTCTTCCGGGCCAAAGATGATTTCTTCAGCCACACGGCCACCCATGGCAATCACCAGACGCGCCAGGCACCATTTCCGGCTATAGGAAATGTTATCTTTCTCAGGCAGCGTCATCACCAGACCCAGAGCGCGCCCACGCGGCACAATCGTAGCCTTGTGAATGGGGTCACTACCCGGCGTGAAGATCGCGCAGATGGCATGCCCGGCCTCATGATAAGCCGTCGAGCGCTTTTCGTCCTCGGTCATGACCATGGACCGACGCTCTGCGCCCATCATCACCTTGTCCTTGGCCTCTTCAAACTGAGCCATTCCGACCGTACGGCGTCCCTGACGGGCAGCCATCAGAGCAGCTTCGTTCACAAGATTGGCCAGATCAGCACCGGAGAAGCCTGGCGTGCCACGAGCAATCACTTTCGGGTCCACATCTGAAGACAGCGGTACTTTCTTCATATGAACGCGCAGAATCTTCTCGCGACCAGCAACATCGGGGTTCGGCACAACGACCTGACGATCAAAACGCCCCGGACGCAGCAGAGCCGGATCCAGAACATCCGGACGGTTGGTTGCTGCAATCAGGATAACGCCCTCATTGCTCTCAAAACCATCCATCTCGACGAGCATCTGGTTGAGGGTCTGCTCGCGCTCATCATTGCCGCCGCCAAGACCGGCACCACGGTGGCGGCCAACGGCGTCAATTTCATCGATGAAGATGATGCACGGAGCAGCCTTTTTGCCCTGCTCGAACATGTCGCGCACACGGGATGCACCGACACCCACGAACATCTCCACGAAGTCCGAACCGGAAATCGTAAAGAACGGCACATTGGCTTCACCAGCAATCGCACGGGCCAGAAGCGTCTTACCCGTACCTGGAGGGCCGACCAGCAGGGCGCCCTTGGGGATCTTGCCGCCCAGACGCGTGAACTTCTGCGGGTCTTTCAAGAATTCGACGATTTCCTCGAGTTCAGCCTTGGCTTCATCGATACCTGCCACATCATCAAATGTGACGCGGCCCGTCTTTTCCGTCAGCAGACGAGCCTTGGACTTGCCAAAACCCATCGCACGGCCACCACCGGCCTGCATCTGGCGAAACACCATGAAGCACAGGCCAACAAGCAGAAGAACGGGAAGATAATTTCCCACATACCGCAGGATGGAGTTCTCACCGCTATCCATTGGCTTGGCTGTCACTTCAACACCCGCGCCGGTCAGACGAGCCGGAAGGCCCGGATCCATCGGTGCATAGGTTTCGAAGGAGGTACCGTTCGTCAGTGTTCCAGAAATATTCTGTTCCTGGATAACCACCGAGCGCACTTGGTGCTCGTCCACATCATGGACAAAATCGGAATAGGCGATCTGCTGGGCAGCATGCTGGCTTCCACCGGGCTGGAAGGCGGTCAGCACTGCCATTCCGACCATGATGATGACCACCCAGATCGCAACGTTACGGCCTAAATTGTTCATCTCGTTCTCTGTCGTCCTTCAGACTGTCCGTCAGATGCAGCGGGGCTTCATCATCTCAACAGGCCGACGTCATAGTCTGCGTTGACTTCATAACATAGGCGGTCCTGCCCATGATCCTACCCCATCAAGGGCAGGAAAACGCATTTCCACGCATTTTGGTACGCTTTTCACCCGTTTACGCCGTTTTCGCCGGTAACTGGAACCCCTCCAGCCCAGACGAATGGAACCGTTCCGGCCCTTTCCAGAAGATCTGGCAACCCTATGACACAGCCGTCGCGCCAGAGAGCGGGGAGTGCCTGTAACGCTTCGACAGGAATTCCCAATCGTCTGGCATCAAGACCCTGCGCCCCACTTCCAAGAGCTCCAATAAGAGTTCCTTCAGGCACATCCTCTTGCAGGCATCGCCAGCGCCCATCCCAGAGAGGCTGCCCGGCAGCACAGACAGAGGCCTCTACAGACCGCATTTCTCTGACAAAGATAACGCCGTTCCCAAACCGCCCTGCTGCCCGCATAATCACGCCCCCAAGTGAGCCTTGTCCCTGCTTTATGAGTGACAGGACTTTCTCACGCGATGGACGATAACGACCGCCAGAAACCAACCGCACCAGAGCAGACACGCTGTCCTCGCAAACGCCATTTTTTCTTAAGAAAACCCAGCCCGCAGGATGCCATACGGCCTCATTCGCCAGTAAGTCAGCTAGACCAGCATCTTTTACCGCGCGGTTCAGCACAGCGCCGGCTTGCCACTCGCGAGCTAGAGCCCGCGCGCTCTGTGTCAGATCCTGGCGCCATCGCACCCGTTCAAATCGACGATTCTGATTGGAAGGATCTTCGACCCAACTCAGACTGGCAGCTCGCAGCGTCCCTCTCAGGCGCTCTGGATGACAGGCCAACAACGGCCGAATAATCCTGATCCGCCCCCGAATGGCAGAGGCAGCAATCCCAGCCAAACCGGCCTGTCCGCTTCCAGCACCATGCCGCATCGAGACGGTTTCATCCTGGTCATGAAGATGGTGCGCCACCAGAAGGTCCAGGCACCCTGCGTCGACACATGCCCGTTCCAGAGCATCAAATCTCGCATCCCGGGCTCGCTCCTGAAGCCGCCCCTTTGGAAATGGCCCCAGAGTTAATACCCGGGCTTCCACCCCCATCTCGGACAGCCTTTGAGCCGTTAGTCTCGCTTCCGCTGCGGACTCGGGACGCAAGGCATGATCAACAATGAAGGCGAGAACATGCTGACGCCAACGCTGTGCAAGCCATGCGAGCGCCAGAGAATCTGCGCCTCCGGAAACTGCAAGCCCGACCGGCGCGGTTGGCGCATCAGGCAACCAAGGCCCCAAAGACTCCATCCAGGCAGAAAACTCCGCCGCCTGGATGGGATTATTTACATCAGTGACAGGCTGCACGCCCACGGAACGTCGCTGCTGCTGATTTGACGCGAGGCGTCGGTGTCGGGAATTCGGTCTTCAGCTTATCAAGTGCCTGACAGGCCGAGTTCTTATCACCCATAGCCAGCAGAGAAGCCGCAACACCCAGGAGGGAGTCCTGTGCTTTCGGCGTTTTCGGAGCTTTATTGTAGGCGTCGTAATAGGCGACTGCAGACTCACGATACTGCTTCTGCCCCGCAAGGGACTGAGCCAGTAGGAACTGAGAATCCATTTTACCCGAAGCGCTTTTGGCGGTCTTCACGGCAAAGCGTGCATTCGTTTCAGCATCTTCATACTTGCCAGCCTTGAGAGCAGCATTGCCGACCTTCAAAGCTTCAAGAGCCGTTTTGGGGGCCTCATCAGAAGACGCAGGCGCCGTCTCTGCCGTTTTAGACGTGGCCACAGTAGCACCGGCGGCGGCAGGAGCAGACGCTCCACCTCCACCGCCGCCATTCTGGGAGGCGAACTGCATGTCAGAAATCTGCTTGGACAGATTGGCCTGCGTTTCCTTCTGCGCGTTGCTGAGCTGATCCAGCTCACCCCGCATCTGACGGTTTTGCTCTTCAAGCGCAGCAACACGCTCGAGAAGCTGGGCCGTCATGTTGCCATCAGTTCCCGACGAGGAGGAACCACGCGATGAGGACGAACTCGGCGCAGGCAAAGGCCCGCTGTTCTGGATCTGCGAAAGCTGCTGCCGCAATGAGGCAATTTCATCCTGAAGGGCAATCGCCTCGCGGGAGGAAATACCCCCACCATCTGACGCGTCCTGAGCCATGACTGGCAGGACAGGACAAAGCACAGAAAGCGCCGTTCCGAGCATGACGGCACGGAGGGGACGGGACAGGGCCATGCAAGATCTCCTGAAACATGTTTGACGCCCGGCCTGAGCGCCCTCTCGCAATCACCGGCGAGTTCGGCTGATGAACAGTCTTAAAACAGAAACGGCCGGGGGATAAACTCCCCCGGCCGTTCAAACTGTCAGTCCGTCAGACGGATGACCTGGGTTCAGCGAACCGAGGTGATCGCGTTACGGTTCTGAGCCCATGAGGCTTCATCGTCACCGTCAGCCGTCGGACGATCCTTGCCGTAGGAAATCGTCGTGATGCGGGAAGCGCTCACGCCCTTGGCAACAAGGTAGTCACGAGCAGCATTCGCACGACGCTGGCCGAGAGCAATGTTGTATTCTTCGGTGCCGCGATCATCGCAGTTACCAGCGATCTGAACGCTGACCTGCGGGTACTTCGCAAGCCATGCAACCTGCTTGTCCAGCGTTGCACGAGCTTCTTCAGAAAGCTGGGATACATTCAGCTCGTAGAAGATACGGTCGCCAACATTGGCAACCAGGTCAGCTTCGCTGCCCGGCGTCGGGCCGGCTTCCTGCGTGGCTGCGCCAGCACCGGTGCTGTTGCCCGTATCGGTTTTGCCGTCGGAGCAGGCTGCGAGAACAAGCGCCAGACCAAGCGCACCAAACACCTTGAACTTCATGTGTCTCAACCCTGAGAACGGTTCCGTATCAGAAACCGAAATGCGGCATATTGCCGCGTTGTTCCGGACCACACACCCTTCCACTCAGGAACGCTCAAGAATCCTTTACGAACTCTCTGCGAACCACTGGAAAAGCACTGGCCACTAGCGCCCATACCCATGACTTAAATCCGGGGTCAAGCATCCTGTGAGGGCCTACCCCCGAGCTAGAGAACGATTCTGTTTCGAAACTAGAAAATGCAACATAAATGTCACAGCAGTTAGACAGGAATGTGGCGGAATTCTGCCAGTTGTTTTGCTGAACATTCTTTAATCGTTTTATCCTCATGCAAGCCTTGCGTATCAGCCAAGCGCCGCATGCGGGGCACATTCAATCCGGGAGCTAAGGCGCTAAAGTCGATTTACAGAAGATGCGATGGAACGCCGGACTCTGACAGCTGGAGAGAACGCCCAAAATCGACTCCGTTCGAAGCCATTTTTCACGCACTTCATCAGGACAGATGTGTCGTGCCCTTGTGTGATCGAGCGAACGCTCCAGATCTGTTCAGGGAAAAATACTCCCCGTTGATCATTGCCAACGGGGAGGGAAAAAGCTGATCAGCCGTTCAGTGGAGACCAGGCTGGATCAGACGCACCTGTTGCCGTGCGAATTGGGCGCTCATTGAAGCCCGTGATGTCGATTGTACCGATGCCAGACGCAAATCCGGCACCGCCCGCGCCCGAAGCGCTCTGACGGCAGAACGCCAGCACACGGCCATTCGGGCAGAACGTTGGAGACTCAACAGTAAAGCCCTGCGTCAGGATACGTTCACCCGTACCATCCGGGTTCATGACGCCCAAAGAGAAGCCACCATGCCCAATGCGGGTAAAGGCAATCAGATCACCACGAGGTGACCAGACCGGAGATCCATACTGGCCAGAGCCATAGGAAATTCGGCGTGCACCACCGCCCGATGCACCCATGATGTAAAGCTGCGGGCTGCCGCCACGATCGGAGTTGAATACGATCTGGCTGCCATCCGGGCTGAAGCACGGGCTGGTATCAATCGCACCGCCAGAGCTGGTGATCTGATGCTTGCTGCGGGAGGCCAGATCCACAACAAAGATGTCAGATCCACCACCGCGCGTTGCAGACAAAACAACGCGGCTTCCATCCGGAGAGAAGCGCGGCGCGAAGGAGATGCCGTCAAACTCACCCAGCATCTGCTGACGGCCAGAGCCCAGATCAAACAGATACACGCGCGGACGGTTGTTCGCATACGACATGAACGCAACCTGATCGCGCGCCGGGTTAAAGCGCGGTGTCAGAGTCAGCCACTGGCCGCCTGTCAGCATCCGGGAATTGAACCCGTCCTGATCCATCAACGCCAAACGGGTGATCTGATGACGGCGCGGACCTGTACGGGCAATATAAGCGATACGGGTATCGAAGTACCCCTTCTCACCCAACATCCGCTCGTAAATCACGTCAGCAATAATATGTGCAATCCGGCGCCAGTTGGATGGCGACGCCGTATAAGCCGTACCCTGAAGCTGCTCACCGGCAACAACATTCCACAGACGCATCTCAACGCGAACACTGCCCGAACCAACTGCACGTCCGGCAACAGCAGCGCGCGCGCCCTGAGCCTTGAGTGCACTGAAATCCGGCGTGCCACTGGGCGACACATCGCCTGTCATCACTTTGAACAGGCCAGTCCCAGCCAGATCGGAAGAAATGACACTGGAGATCTGTTCACCCATTCCGGCACCAAAGCTCGGAATGACAATGGGAATAGGCGCCTGACGGGCCTGATCAACAGTAATTTCAGCTTCCCCAGCCCCACCGGCCGCAGTTCCTTGCGCAAAAGCGGAAAGCGGGGTTGCAAGAAGACCACCAGCCGCGGCTGTGGCACCGAGGATGGAACGGCGCGACAGCAGCGCGCTCAGAGCATCAGCTTCGGAATCGGAAATGAAGGTCATGATGATTCCTCTAGGGTTTACGGCCTGAAGACAAAACGCAGCTGATGCGTCTGGCCTAGCAGGTTGGAAGGAATGGGGAGATGGGCACAGGTCGGGCTCAGAACCGCATCCCGCGCACGCTCCGCCAGCACACGATAGGACGGATCTGCCGCCATCTTCGCTGCCGTATCCGGAGCATACTTCACAAGACGCGCCTCACCCGTTGCATCCACCGTCACAATCAGATGCGCGACAAAGCTCGCATAGTTCCGCGCTTCCGTGTCTTCCGTGTAGCAACGCCGCACGGAGCCACCGATCGCCTTCTGATCCGCCATGGACAGAGACTTGGTGATATCTCCATTCGGCACACCGCCGCCGTCCGGGGCACCACCCTGCGGCGGGTTGGCTTTCGCCTTGGGTGCATGCGTCTGCTTCTGGTCAGACCGGAAACTGTCCAGCGTCGCCAAAAGAGAATGACTGTCCGCCTGCGTATTCTTGGACGCATTCGGCTGGGTCAGATGCGAGAACTTCGGCGTATCCGGCAGCTTGTCAGCCTTCTGTGTCTGCGGGCTCGGCGGAGCCACCATTGCAGACTTAGACGGCGGAGACGGCTTCGGCGGAGACGCAGGAACAGGCTCAGGCGACGGCTCCGTAATTTTTGGCGGAAGCTTCGTCGGCGGCAGAGGCTGAGGCTTGGTCTCAGGCGTAGGCGGAA
This sequence comes from Gluconobacter sp. DsW_058, assembly GCF_002153615.1. NCBI lineage: Bacteria > Pseudomonadati > Pseudomonadota > Alphaproteobacteria > Acetobacterales > Acetobacteraceae > Gluconobacter > Gluconobacter sp. DsW_058. The sequence goes on along the minus strand of NZ_JOPH01000057.1, from coordinate 67,434 downwards.
CAGGCTGCGGCGGCGGTGGTGGCGGAGGCGGTTCTTCCGTTGGCGCTTTCAGAGGAGGCGTCGGAGACGGAGGAGCCTCGTTCTTCACGGGCGCAGGCGCAGGAGCCGGCTTCGGAGCCGGATGATCAGCCTTGATGGGATGGGTGGGAGGCCCTGCCTCCTCAAATTCCATCTGCACCGCCGGAGGCTCCGGCGGTTCAGGTGGTTTCTCGAACGGGATCCGCACAACCAGGTACAGGATCAGTGCCGCATGGACACCGACTGAACCCAGAAGCGCGTTGCGAAAGCGACGCCTGTCCGAACGACGTGGACGCACCACTGCGGTGTCCTCTTACTGGCCGCTCTGAGGCTGCTGAGCCAGCAGTGCCACATGCGTAAAGCCGCCAGACGTAATCTGTCCCATAACCTGCATCACGCGACCATAGTCGATATGTGCATCAGCCCGGACAAAGATCCGATGGTTCGGATCGTTCTGGGACTGGACCTTGAGCTGGTCCACAAGCTGCTCGGGTGTGATCGGGTCTTCCCCCAGGTACAACGAACCATCGTTGCGCAGGGAAACCGTGATCGGCTTGGTGTCAGCATTGACCGGGCTGGCATCCGTCTTGGGCAGATCGACATTGACGCCACTGGTCATCATCGGCGCCGTCACCATGAAAATGATGAGCAGCACCAGCATGACGTCCACAAGCGGCGTAACGTTGATCTCAGACGCGGGGCGCCGACGACGGCCACCCATACGCCCACCTCCTCCAGCGGACATCCCCATGGATCAGGCCTTCCCGCTGGACGTCTCGTCCGCACGTTCTTCCGACTGGCGGGAAAGAATGGCGGCAAATTCGGTCCCGAACGCATCCATGCGGTCCGCGAACTTGTCCAGCGAGTTGCTGATGACGTTATAGGCCACATAGGCCGGGATAGCGGTCACAAGACCGATCGCCGTTGCGAACAGAGCTTCGGAAATACCCGGAGCCACAACGGAGAGGTTGGTGTTGTGCATGGCAGCGATCGAGCCGAACGCATGCATGATACCCCAGACCGTTCCGAACAGTCCGACGAACGGCGCAACCGGGCCAATCGTGGCAAGGAAAATCACGCGGCGACCCAGACGGTCGTTTTCGCGCGAAACGGTGATGTTGATGGCACGGTCGATACGGTCCCGCACGCCACCACGCGCCAGATCAATTCCGACAATACGTGCCGAGCGACGCCATTCGCCCATGGCAGCGCCGAACACGGCGGCCATCGGATGAGTCGGGCGTGCGCCATCAGATTCGTAAAGGTCGTCCAGCGAACCGCCGGACCAGAAACGGTCTTCAAATTCCGTTGCTTCGCGATTGACGCGACGCATCAGAAGGATTTTTTCCGCAATGATCGCCCACACGCCTGCACTGCACAGGACGAGCCCGACCATGACCAGCTTAACGACGATGGACGCGTGCAGGAACAGGTCCAGAGGCGACAGACCGGCCGCACCGACCGCCCCAAGCGCACTCGAACTTACCTCATGATCCACTGTTCTCTCCTGTCCAGATCCTGTCCCTTACGGGTCAGGACTCTCCATTGCACTTCGTGAGGAAACAGGAAAGTGGGTCAGACCTCTCCAGCCTCGAGTTTTCGAACAGCATCACACCACCGAGGCGGAATTTTGGCAGGTTTCATGGCTTCGGCAGAAAGACACGCCAGCTCTACGTCAATGACGACGGCGGTTTCGTTGCCATTCGTGCTGTTTCGAACAGTTTGTTCAAGTTTCAACCGCGTTGGCGTCATTGCAACCAGTGCTGTCTCGATTTCCATTTCATCATCGAGTCGCAACGGCGCGCGATAACGCACTCCAACCTGCCGCACGACAAACGCCAGACCAAAATCGCGCAGAAGCTCCGTCACCGAAGCCCCTGCATCGCGCATGGCTTCACTGCGCGCACGTTCCGCAAAGCCGAGATAGCGGGCATGATAGACGATGCCACCTGCATCCGTGTCTTCGTAATAAACCCGGAAACGGATCTTATGCGTTGCCATCAGTTTCTCCGCTCATTGGCAGTGGCTCTTCAGCCTGCCGTGTCGTCGTCGAGCCCGGACAGAAGATCAACCTGGCTCGCTGGCGGGTTCAGGCCCAGATGTCTCCACCCAGCCTCACCCAACATGCGCCCCCGCGCTGTCCGCAGGATGAGCCCCTCCTGAATCAGATAAGGCTCGATGACGTCTTCCAGTGTGTCACGCGCCTCTGCCAGACCGGCAGCCAGCGTCTCAACACCCACAGGGCCACCATGGTGATGCTCTGCGATACGCTGAAGATAGCGGCGGTCCATAGCATCCAGACCGCGCTCATCAACTTCAAGACGCGAAAGTGCGGCATCAGCCGTCGCGCGATCAATGATCGGCTTCTTCGCGACAAGCGCAAAATCCCGAACACGACGCAGAAGACGGCCCGCAATACGGGGCGTGCCGCGAGAACGACGGGCAATTTCCTCTGCTCCGTCATCATTCAGATGAACCCCGAGCTTCGTGGCGCCCCGTGATACGATCGCCCGCAGCTCTTCCGGCGTGTAAAACACCAGTCGCAGGGGAATACCAAAACGATCCCGAAGAGGCGTTGCCAACAGACCTGCACGGGTTGTGGCGGCTACGAGTGTGAACGGTGCCAGATCAATCCGCACCGAACGTGCTGCCGGCCCTTCCCCGATAATCAGGTCGAGCTGGAAATCTTCCATCGCCGGATAGAGAATTTCCTCGATCGCCGGCTGAAGACGATGAATTTCATCGATGAACAGCACATCACGAGGCTGAAGATTTGTCAGGATTGCCGCAAGGTCTCCAGCGCGCTGAATCACCGGTCCAGACGTCGCCCGAAATCCAACGCCCAGTTCACGCGCCACAATCTGCGCCAGCGTGGTCTTGCCCAGACCTGGCGGTCCATGCAGCAACACATGATCCAGAGCATCTCCACGGGCCTTTGTTGCCTCGATGAAGATAGCCAGATTTTCACGGCTTGCTTTCTGCCCTGTAAAATCCGCGAGCGTTTCAGGCCGCAAGCCGCCTTCGGCAATATCATCCGGCAGCCGCGCGGCATCCGTTTCACGAAATTCGCTCATCGGGCGAGATCCTTCAGGCAAAGGCGGATTGCCAGATCAAGCGAGGCATTTTCGTTTTCGGCCAGAACACGACTGAGAACAGGCCAGGCCTCTGCCCGCCGAAAGCCGAGACCAGCCAGAGCCAGGAGCGCATCATTCTCGACGTTTGGCCCGGTCACCACGCCTGGCATCGGGGCGGACGCACCACCACCGGGCATTTTGGCAACCTTGTTGCGAAGTTCGCTCAAAATTCGATCAGCTAGACGAGGGCCGACACCAGCCGCCCGCGTCAGAGAACCACGATCGCCCGCATTGATTGCCAAGAGAAGCTCACCGGGAGAGTTGGCCGAAAGGATCGCCAGCGCGACCTTGGCACCCACACCTTGCACGGTCGTCAACAGGCGGAACCACTCGCGTTCGTCCGTTGTCACGAACCCATACAGAAGGATCGCGTCTTCCCGAACAACGGTTTCGATCAGAAGACGCACAACTTCTGGAGGCTGCGGAACAGATGAGAGTGTGCGTGTTGACGCTGACACCACATAACCAACGCCATTGACGTCAACAATGCAACGCTCTTTTTCGATCTGCCCGACAAGCCCTGTAAGCTGTCCAATCACGCCATTCGCCTTCCAGCCGTTACATAGGCCGCACTTGCACGATAATGGGCATGGCAGATCGCTACAGCCAGCGCATCCGAAGCATCGGCCTTGTAGATGGCGACGCCCGGCAGAAGCCGCTTCACCATCATCGTGACCTGTTCCTTCGTGGCAGACCCGGTTCCCACAACAGATTTCTTGACTGTCATAGCGCCATATTCCGCTACCGGGAGGCCTTCATAGGCGGGCGTCAGAAGTGCCACGCCACGGGCATAACCGAGCTTGAGCGTGGAGGAGCCATTGCGGTTTACGTACGTTTCCTCAACCGCCGCTTCGGCGGGAGCATACTCACGAATCAGATTCTGGAGTTTCCCGTGCAGCTCACAGAGCCGCAGGGGAACCGATTCATGACCATCTGTCGCAATCACACCAGAGGCCACATGCTTCAGGCGGTTGCCATCCACATCAATAATTCCCCAGCCCATGAAACGCAGGCCGGGGTCTATTCCCATCAGACGGATCAAGCGGCGAGCGCCTGCGCCACATCGTCTGGAAGATCAAAGTTGGCGTAAACAGCCTGAATATCGTCGTTATCTTCCAGAACGTCGATCAGCTTCAGAACTGTCCGGGCCTTCTCTTCATCCAGAGAAATGCTGTTTTCCGGGCGCCAGTCGAGCTTGGCGGACTGCGGCTCGCCGAAACGACCTTCAAGAGCGTCACGCACTGCGAAGAAGTTTTCCATCTCGCAGGTGATCTCGTGCCCTTCCTCGGTCAGCACGGCATTATCCGCACCAGCCTCAATGGCGGCTTCCAGCATCTCGTCTTCAGAGGCGGCATCGACCGGATACGTCACAACACCCAGACGCTGGAACATGAAGGACACGGAGTTCGATTCACCCAGCGAGCCACCATGCTTGGAGAACGCTGCACGAACTTCACCGGCCGTCCGGTTCCGGTTATCGGTCAGACCTTCGACGATGATCGCCACGCCAGCCGGGCCGTAGCCTTCGTAGCGCACTTCCACATAGTCTTCGCCACCAACAGCGCCAGATGCCTTCTTGATGGCACGCTCGACATTGTCTTTCGGCATATTTGCTTCACGCGCGGCGGTAACAGCAGCACGCAGACGCGGGTTGGATGCCGGGTCAGGCAGACCAGACCGCGCTGCAACCGTGATTTCACGCAGGATCTTGGCGAACTGCTTGGCGCGCTTGGCATCCTGCGCACCTTTCCGGTGCATGATGTTCTTAAACTGTGAATGACCGGCCATCGGTCGCTCCTTCCTCTACGGGTGTCAGAGGCTCAGACGAGCCTGCCATGACAGTGTTTGAACTTCTGGCCCGAGCCACACGGGCAAAGCGCATTGCGCGGCGTTTCTTCATACCACTGCTGAAGCGTCGCTGCATCCGGCTCGTTAACTGAGCCCGCAGCCGCAAACTGTGCCTGTGGCGCTGCAAAGCTCACAACAGGCTCTGGCTGCGTCAGTGCGGGCGCTGCTGGCGGCGCTTCGAAGCTTTCATGGTGTGCAGAGCTATCGACCACCGGATACGGTGGCGGCTCACTCACAGCCTGGATCCGGCACATCGTCTGCGTCACACGCAGTCGCATGTCATCCAGCATCGCCGTGAACATCTGGAAGGCTTCCTGCTTGTATTCGTTCAGCGGATCCCGCTGACCATACGCACGCAGGCCGATACCCTGGCGAAGCTGATCCAGCCCATGCAGATGCTCTTTCCAGACGGCATCGAACGTGGTGAGAACAACCTGCTTCTCGATCATGCGCATAAGGTCCGGCCCCATATTGGCCGTCCGGGCAGCCTGAGCCTTCTGGGCTTCAGCTTCCACGCGCTCGATCACGCTGTCAGCGTCCATGCCGTCTTCCTTCGCCCAGTCAGCGATCGGAAGCTCAAGATTCAGGACGCGGGAAATTTCAGCCGTGAGCCCAGCCGTATCCCAAGCCTCGGCAAAGGATTTCTCAGGAATGTGGGCGTGAACCAGATCTTCAACGGTGTGCAGGCGCAGTTCCGCAATCACACCCGACAGATCTTCGGACGACATATATTCCTTGCGCTGGGAATAAACTTCCTTGCGCTGGTCATTCATGACGTCGTCGTATTTCAGCGTGTTCTTGCGCATGTCGAAGTTACGGGCTTCAACGCGCTTCTGAGCCTTCTCGACGGCCTTGTTCAGCCAGGGGTGAACAATCGCCTCCCCTTCCTTCAGGCCCATCTTCTGCATCATCGCGCCCATACGGTCGCCAGAGAAAATGCGGATCAGATCGTCTTCGAGGGACAGGAAGAAGCGGGAATTCCCCGGATCGCCCTGACGTCCCGAACGGCCACGCAACTGGTTATCAACACGACGGCTCTCATGACGCTCCGTACCGATGACATATAGGCCGCCGGATTCATGAACTGCGCCATGATTGGCTTCAACGGCTGCACGGATTTCTTCGGTGATGCGCGCACGCTCTGCGTCATCCTCGATCCCATCCGTATAAGCATGGGTCAGCATCTCGATATTGCCGCCCAGTTTAATGTCCGTTCCACGACCCGCCATGTTCGTGGCAATTGTAATCGCACCCGGCGCACCAGCCTGCGCGATGATACTGGCTTCTTTCTCATGATGACGCGCATTGAGCACGCTATGCTTGATGCCGCGCTGATCCAGAATACTGGAAAGGTACTCGCTTCTTTCGATGGACGTCGTACCCACCAAGATTGGCTGCCCCTTGGCGCTCACTTCCTGGATCAGATCTGCAACGGCGTTATATTTTTCGCCCGCAGTCAGATAGACTTCATCGTCCGTATCAATCCGCTTGACGGCACGGTTCGTCGGAATTTCAACAACCGTCAGGTTATAGATTTCCGCGAACTCATCCGCTTCCGTCATAGCCGTACCCGTCATGCCGGAGAGCTTCGGATACAGGCGGAAGTAGTTCTGGAATGTGATGGATGCGAGCGTCTGGTTTTCCTGCTGGATCTCGACGTGCTCTTTCGCTTCCAGCGCCTGATGCAGGCCATCGGAATAACGACGGCCATCCATCATACGTCCGGTGAATTCATCAATGATGATCACCTTGCCGTCACGAACGATGTAATCAACGTCCCGCGTGAAGAGCGTGTAGGCGCGAAGCGACTGCTGAACGTGGTGAACGACAGCCACGTTATGAATGTCGTACAGACCACCTTCCTGCAGAACACCGTCCTGGTTCAGAAGTTCTTCGATACGGTGTGAGCCAGCTTCCGTCAGCGTAACACTGCGCAGCTTCTCATCCTTGTCGTAAGCTTCCGGCTCCAGCACCAGCTTGGCCACAACAGCATCCACTGTCCGATAAAGGTCGGAGCTGTCATCTGCCGGGCCAGAAATGATCAGGGGCGTCCTGGCTTCGTCAATCAGGATACTATCCACCTCATCCACGATCGCGTGGTTGAACGGACGCTGCACCATATCGCCGAGCGAATATTTCATATTGTCGCGCAGATAATCGAACCCGAACTCGTTGTTCGTTCCGTAAGTAATATCTGCTGCGTAAGCTTCACGACGTTCCTCATCCCCCAGATTCGGGATGATCACGCCGGTTGTCAGACCGAGGAAGCTGTAAAGAACAGACATTTCCTCGGCATCACGGCGGGCCAGATAATCGTTCACCGTCACAACATGCACACCCTTGCCGGAGAGCGCATTCAGGTAAACAGCCAGCGTTGCAACAAGGGTCTTGCCCTCACCGGTCCGCATTTCCGCAATGCGACCGTCATGCAGAACCATCGCGCCGATCAGCTGCACGTCAAAATGACGCTTGCCCAGAACACGGCGAGAGGCCTCACGGCAGACGGCAAAAGCTTCAGGCAGCAGTTTATCAAGGTTTTCGCCTTGGGCGACCCGCTCCTTGAACTCTATAGTCTTGTGCTGAAGCTGCTCGTCACTGAGCCCCTGAACCGTGGGCTCCAGAGCGTTGATCTCCGGCACACGGCGCTGATACGCCTTGAGCGAACGATCATTGGCGGAGCCGAAAAGGGCGCGTGCGAGGCGTGCGAACATGCTGAACCTTGAGATGCCGAGCACCCGGCCGGAAAAGCTCTTTCCACCATCGGAAAGACCTCCCAAACCGGGCAATGACGATTTTCACGTCAGGTGGAGATAGGACCCGTGTGCCCATGGGTCAATGGAGAGGGACCAGAGAAGGCCCTCAAAATACCCATTTCCGCTACGTGACGGAATGGTAAGGGTGCGCGCACTTGCGGGGTTGAGCGGCCTTTGTCATGGTGCAGTCCATTCGGTTTTTCTTATTCTTTATGGTCCGAGGTATTTTCATGCGGCTTTCCCGCTCCACTCTCGCCTGTGCAGCTCTTCTGGCTGGCACGTCGGTTTCGGCTCCCCTCGCATTTGCTGCTCCGGCCGCACCTGCTGCAACCGCTCCGGCCCCGGCTGCTGCACCAGCTCCGAACCCGAACATGGTGATTGCAACCGTTAACGGCGAAAAAATTACCTTGGGTGACGTTCAGCAGGCTGCTGGCAACCTGCCGCCGCAGGCTCGTCAGCTTCAGCCGTCCATGCTGATCCCGCTGCTGGTCAACCAGCTCGTCGATCAGAAGGCAATCCAGATTGCCGCTGGCAAGGAAGGCTTGACCAATAAGCCTGAAGTCAAGGAAGCCATGCAGAACGCCGCCAATAGCGCGCTGCAGAATGCTTATCTTGAAACCAAGGTTGGCCCGCAGATCACGGATGCTGCCCTGCACGACTACTACCAGACGCATTACGCCAACCAGAAGCCAGAGCAGGAAGTCCACGCTCGCCACATCCTCGTGGAGACGGAAGCACAGGCCAAGGACATTATCGCCCAGCTCAACAAGGGTGCTGACTTCGCCAAGCTTGCTGGCCAGCTGTCCAAGGACAAGGGCTCCGCAGGTGCCAATGGTGGCGACCTGGGCTGGTTCAAGAAGGGCGACATGCTGCCGGCCTTCTCTGAAGCCGCTTTCTCCATGAAGCCGAACACGATTTCCCAGACGCCGGTTCACACGCAGTACGGTTACCACGTGATCCAGGTTCTGGGCTCCCGCACGGCTCCGATCCCGAGCTTTGACCAGATCCATGACCAGGTCCGTCAGGAACTGATCCGCGAGAAGGTTCGCCAGATCGTCCAGCAGGCTGAATCCCAGGTGAAGGTTGTTCACTTCGACGCACAGGGCAAGCCGGTCACGGCCGCTCCGGCACCGGCTCCAGTCAAGAAGTAAGACCAAGACCATGGCAAAGCCGATCCCTGTCTCTCCGCTGGCCCGTCCTCTCCCGGACCTTTCAACGGTTGCTGGTGTTCGGCTTTCCGCCGTCGCCGCGGGCGTCCGCTATCAGGGACGAACAGACCTGATGCTCGCGGAATTTGTCCCCGGCACGATTGTCGCAGGCGTTTACACCAAGAACGCCTGCCCTGGCGCACCCATCCTGTGGTGCCGCCAGGCTCAGACAACTCCCTATGCGCGCGCTCTTCTGGTCAATGCCGGAAACGCCAACGTCTTCACAGGACGGGCCGGCATTCAGGCCTGCGAAGACTGTGCAGACGCTGTGAGCAAACTGCTCGACTGCCCCCCGCAGGACGTTTTCCTCTCATCGACAGGCGTCATTGGGGAAAAACTTCCACAGGACAGAATTATTGCTGCCCTGCCCGCTGCCCAGGCTGGCCTCTCGGAAGATAACTGGGCGCAGGCTGCCCGCGCCATCATGACGACGGATACCTTCCCCAAGGCCGCACGTCGTGACGTGACGATTGGTGGCAAGCCGGTTCGCCTTCAGGGCATTGCCAAGGGTTCTGGAATGGTCGCCCCCGACATGGCCACGATGCTGGCCTATGTCGCGACGGATGCGAAGCTTCCCCAGAATGTTCTCCAGTCCCTTCTGGCCTCTGGCTGCGCGCAAAGTTTCAACTCCATCACTGTCGATTCGGACACTTCCACGTCAGACACTCTGATGCTGTTCGCAACCGGCCTGGCCGATAATCCGGCCGTTGATGACGTCAACGATCCCGCTCTCGCCGAATTTACCCTCGCCCTGAATGACCTGCTTCTGGAGCTTGCCCTGCTGGTTGTCCGGGATGGCGAAGGGGCGACGAAGCAGATCCGCGTTGAAGTCACCGGTGCTGACTCCAATCTTTCCGCACATCGCATTGCGCTCTCAATTGCCAACTCGCCACTGGTCAAAACAGCCATCGCTGGTGAAGACGCAAACTGGGGCCGTGTCGTGATGGCTGTCGGCAAGAGTGGTGAACCCGCAGACCGTGACCTTCTGTCCGTTGCCATCGGTGGAACCTGGATCGCGCGCGATGGTGGCGTTGTCGAGAACTACGATGAAGCCCCGGTCGTCGCGCACATGAAGGGCCAGGACATCGAAATTACAGTCGATATGGGGCTTGATGATGGACAGGCCCGCGTGTGGACGTGTGACCTGACGCATGGCTACATCGACATCAATGGTTCTTACCGCAGCTAGAGCGATCAACACGAGAGCGGGAGCGGGGGTTGTGCAGCCCTCCGCCTCCCGTTAGCACAGGTATCGCTCCAATTGGCGGGCGCTTGGTATGAGGAAACTGTCCATGTCTGCTGCAACTCGTGTCGTTGTTCTCGGTGGCGGTGTCGGAGGTCTTGAGGCTGCTACGGCCCTTGGTCGCCGAAACAACATAGCCGTGACACTCGTTGACCGCAGCCCGGTCCATTACTGGAAGCCTTCCCTGCATGAATTTGCAGCAGGCACGATGCAGCACGACGGCAACTGTATTCCTTTCGCAGAAACCGCTGGAAAATTCGGTTTCAGCTTTGTCCAGAGCCTGCCCACCGCCGTTGACCGTACCGCTCAGACAGTCACGCTCGAAAACGGGAGCACCCTCTCCTACGACTATCTGGTTGTCGCGCTGGGTTCCCGCGCCAATGATTTTGGCATTCCAGGCATTCTCGATCACTGTCGCTTCATTGACAGCCTCAATGACGCAGACACTCTGTACTCCGAATTCCGCAAGGCCCTTCAGACAGCCCGCGCAGCCGGTCAGAAGCTGAGCCTCGGTATTGTTGGTGGTGGCGCCACGGGTGTTCAGCTCGCTGCCGAGCTTTGCAAAGCCATTGATGAAGCGCCCGGCCTCGGCCCGTCAGTCCGCAAAACGGGTCTTGATGCTGTCCTGATTGAAACCGGGCCGCGCATCCTTCCCGCCTTCCCGGAAGCCGTGTCCACGGCGGCAGCCAGCCAGCTTGAAAAGCTTGGCATTTCTGTGCGTACGGGCGCCATGGTTGTTGGCGCGGACGAGCATGGCTTTAATCTTAAATCCGGCGAGCAAATTCCTGCGACCCTTCGGGTCTGGGCTGCGGGTGTTCGCGCCTCTGATGCCACAGGCCTTTTTGATGGCCTGGAACGCGGCCGTGCAGGGCAGCTTGGTGTGACACAGACTCTTCAGACAACTGAAGACGCCAAGATCTTTGCGATTGGCGACTGCGCCCGCATTGACGCCGCACCAGTGGCCCCAACGGCTCAGGCTGCCCGCCAGCAAGGCCAGTATGTTGGGCGCGTCCTGCCGCAGATCGTTGCGGGCCAGACACCTGCACCATTCGTCTATAATGATCGCGGCGCCGTCGTGGCCCTCGGCGATTATAACGGCTGGGGTATGCTGGATGCCAATCGCAGCTTCGGTGGCGGTCTGGTGTCTGGTCTGTTTGCGCGCCTTATTCATGAAGGGCTGTACCGCCAGCATCAGGCTGGTATCGTGGGCCTGGTAAAGACGGCTTGCACAACGGTGAAAGAGCATCTTTCTCCCGTAAAGCCAGACCTCGGCGCCTGAAATCGCCCGACAGATGTGACCGTCGGGCCGTGGCATCACCAAGTGAGCGGACATGACCGACGCACATCTGCCTTCCACGTTCGATCAGACCATGCAGCGGGTCGAAAACGTCCTGTCTGACAAGGGCTTCAAATTCCTCCAGGCGGATACCATGCGTCCGCTTCTGGAGCACGAAGGCCTGACAGACTGGGACAGTTTTGCCGCCAGCTGGAATGACCTCGGTCTTGATCTCTATATGGCCGATGGGGGCCGCTACCGCCGCCGTCGCTATGCGACCTTTACGGTCAGTTCCGAAAACATCACACGCAAACCAAATCAGCCCCACTATCAGAGTCGGGATCACAACCTGCTCAATGGCGGCATCGAACGCTGGTTCGGGCCGATTGAAGACGCGATTGCCACTCATCCAGCCATGCTGGCAGCCATTCGGACAATTGGCCGATTCGCAGATGCCCTGACACCCTCCGAATCACGGCCCGAAACGTGGCATGCAGAGGTTCACCAGTTCCGGATTGAAGCCAACCCTGACAGTGAAGGGCGCCCCACCCCGGAAGGCATGCATCGCGATGGCGTGGACTGGGTGCTCGTCCTGATGATCGGCCGCCACAACGTTGAGCAGGGTGTGACGACAATCCACGATGACCAGAAAGATCTTCTGGGCTCATTCACCCTGACCAAGCCATTTGATGCTGCGATCGTGGACGATCATCGCGTTTACCATGGCGTTACAGCCGTCACCCCACAGGATGCAGACAAACCTGCCTATCGTGATGTGCTGGTTATCACCCTTCGCCACGAATAAACCTGAAATCTCCGATGGATCGACAGGCTTAATTCCGTGTTAAGAATAACATCATGACGATCCAGCAGATTCTTTCCCGTATCCGGCTTCGCCATCTGGCGCTGCTCACAGTCTCAGCCCTCTCGGTCGCCGCTACGGTGAGCGCTGCGACAACGCATCACCGGACGTATCACACGCGTCAGGCAAATGCCGTCAGCGCAGGGGCCGCACCGGTCATCCTGTCTGCCCATCCCGGCACACAGCTTGATATCGATGCCCGCAAACTGAACACGGACGATCTGGAAGATGCCGCCAAGCATCACGATCAGCCGGTCGTACTCGTCGGCTCTGCCCCGCTTTCTGCTGGCAAGAATGACGAAGCCCTGTTCGTTCAGCTTCAGTCAGCCCGGCTCTGTGGGTCTGCTGGCTGCACCACATCCGTCTATCTGCGCCACAACGACAGCTGGAAAACAGTTCTGGATTCCGTGAACGGCGATATTTCTGTTCTCCCCACACGCCATAAAGGCATGCATGACCTTCTCGTTGGCAAGAACGACAAGTGGATCTGGGACGGCAACGAGTATCAGGACACGCTCAGCGCGCCACCCATGCCCAAAATGAACGGGCCGAACTGACAATTTTTAGGAAAGTCTGGAGCGGGTGAAGGGAATCGAACCCTCGTATGCAGCTTGGGAAGCTGCCGTTCTACCATTGAACTACACCCGCGACGTCGCTGCTTATATCCCCCCCTTTGCGCCTCTGCAATCCATGCCGAAGGGGTGTTGACGCAAAACCACTCCTCGGCCCATAGTCCGCTCGTGAAATGGCCATAAAGACCGTTTCATCCTCGTGATTTGAGCGGCCGGCTTGCGGCGAGGATAAATAACTGCGCTAAAGAGGCCCTGCGGTTTTCCATCCAAGATTTCCCAGGACTTCCACGGCCCGCCACATGCTTTCCGCCTATCCGGGTGGAAACCTTATGGAGGGACTGATCTATGTCTTCAGAAAACTGGCGTACTGCCACCCGTCTCCTGCACGACGCACCGAACCGCACTGAATTCGGTGAAACGTCCGAAGCCATCTTCCTGACGTCCGGTTTTGTCTACGACAGCGCCGAACAGGCTGCTGCGACGTTTACCGGTGACGTTGAGCACTTCCAGTATTCCCGCTTCGGCAACCCCACTGTCGACACGTTGCAGGAGCGTCTCGCTCTGCTCGAAGGGGCTGAAGCCTGCATTGCGACCTCTACAGGCATGGGTGCCGTTTCTTCGGCTCTTCTGGCCCATGTGAAGACTGGGGAGCGCGTCATCGCATCCCGCGCCATCTTTGGGTCCTGTTACTGGATCGTCACCAGCCTGCTCCCGCGCTACGGCATTGAGACGGAGCTGGTCGATGGTGATGACTATGAGGCATGGGAGCGCGCGCTGTCCCGCCCGACAGCCGCTGTTCTGATTGAAAGCCCGTCCAACCCAATGCTGGACGTTCTCGATATCCAGCGCATCGCAGACCTTGCTCACAAGGCAGGCGCGCTGCTGATGGTGGACAATGTGTTTGCTTCCCCCATTGGACAGTCTCCCCTCAAGCTCGGTGCTGACGTGGTACTGTATTCCTGCACGAAGCACATTGATGGTCAGGGTCGTGTTCTGGGTGGCGCTGTTCTGGGCAGCGACAAATGGATCAAGGAGACCCTCCAGCCCTTCACCCGCAACACGGGTAACGCGCTGTCTCCGTTCAATGCATGGGTGCTGCTGAAGGGGCTGGAAACTCTCAAGCTCCGGACCGAAGCCATGGCGCGCAATGCGGCAGATGTCGCAGATGCACTTGCTGGCCTGCCGGGCGTCGTGAATGTCCGCTATCCAGGCCGTAGCGATCACCCGCAGCATGAACTTGCTCAGAAGCAAATGAGCAACGGTGGATCTCTCGTCGCTTTCGAAGTCGAGAACGGCAAGGCCGGCGCTTTCGCATGCCTCAACGCCTTCGGTCTCATCGCAATTTCCAACAACCTCGGTGACGCCCGTAGCCTGGCCACGCATCCGGCAACCACAACGCACATGCGTGTTGGCGAAGATGAACGCGCACGTCTGGGCATTACCGACGGCGTGATTCGTCTTTCCGTTGGTCTGGAAGATGCAGCCGATCTGATTGCTGACGTCACCGCCGGTGCCGCTGCTGCTCACGCTGCAAAATAAGTTTTCCTGACAAAGGCGCGGGATGACATTAGAATGGCGTTATGCCTGACAAGTCATCCCAACCCCATCTCCTGGCTGATCCGGAAGCGGCAATGGCCGAAGCCATGGAAAACGCCCCCCGTTTCAGCCAGATAACGGACGACGTGACCGTAACCGTCCGCACGTTCTGGCTGGACGACCAGTCCCAGCCGGAAGACCACCGCTTTGCGTGGGCGTATCATATCTGCATTGAAAATGGTCGGAAGGACACCTTCCAGCTGATTTCCCGGAGCTGGGAAATTGTAGATGGCCTCGGACGGACTGAGCACGTTCACGGAGATGGCGTTGTTGGAGAACAGCCCATCATCGGTTCGAAAGACCAGTATGATTATACGTCTGGCGCCATGCTCACCACACCGAGCGGTTTCATGCGCGGCACGTACCACATGCTCGAGCCGGTTTCAGGCCAGCGCTTTGACGTGCATATCCCCACGTTCAGCCTCGACAGCCCCCACGAAGCCGGGCTGCTGCACTAACTCCTGACACCTACCCTTGACGTTGCGCGCCCGGCAGCCCATTCCTGCGCGCATGCGTATTGCTGCCCTTCTTCTCGCCGCCGGTCGTGGCCGGCGCTTTGCAGCTGGCTCGCCCGAGGGTGAGGGCTCCAGCAAGCAATTCCGGATGCTGCGGGGAAAACCTGTCATCCGCCGTGCCGCTGAAGCTCTGCTTCCACACGTGGACATCCTGCTTCCCGTAGGAGATGACCCACTACTGGCTGACAGTCTGGCCGGCCTGAATGTTCTGCCGCCTGTATCAGGCGGCGCAGAACGTCATGACAGCGTACGCAACGGACTGGAAACGCTCGCCAATCTGGCAGAGCCTCCGGATCTCGTGCTTGTTCATGACGGAGCACGCCCCTGCGTGCCGCCCGAAGTGGTTCAGAACGTTATTGAAGCACTGAAGGCTCATGCCGGTGTTATCCCAGCCGTTGCGGTCAGCGATACGATCAAGAAAGTGGAAAACGGTATCATTGTCGATACCGTCTCCCGTGAAGGCCTGTGGCGCGCACAGACCCCGCAGGGCTTTCACTTCCCGACCCTGCTCGAACTTCACCGAACCCAACGTGATGCCCGCACCGATGATGCCGCATTGCTGGAACATGCAGGCCATCCGGTCGCAATCGTTCAGGGCTCGGACAACAATATCAAACTGACAGTTGCGGAGGATCTGATGCGTCTTGAAGGTGTAATCGACGGCAACCTGCTGCCCCGCGTTGGGCTTGGCTATGACGTCCACGCATTCGAGGAAGGCCGCAAGCTGATCCTCTGCGGTATTGAAGTTCCCCATACGAAGGGTCTGGCCGGTCATTCAGATGCCGATGTCGGCATCCATACGCTATGTGACGCCATTTATGGCGCGCTGGCTGAGGGCGACATTGGGCGTCATTTCCCGCCGACTGACAACGAGTGGAAGGATATGGATTCCGCCCGCTTCCTCATCCACGCTGGCGAACGTATCCGTGCCCGTGGCGGCTTCCTTGTCAACGCGGACATCACTCTGATCTGCGAACGCCCGAAAATCGGCCCTCATGCCAAGGCGATGCAGGACCGTCTGGCAGAGCTGCTACAGGTGAATGTCAGCCGCATCTCCGTGAAGGCCACCACATCGGAACGCCTCGGCTTCACAGGCCGCGAAGAAGGGATTGCAGCAACAGCTGCGGTCAGCATTATGGTGCCGGATAACGGAGACGCCTGAGCCTCCAAGTTTACTTTCTAGGAAAATTCCAGAGCCCATTCTTCGTAGCGAAGAGTGGGCTTTTTTCTTGTCGCAACAACAGAGGCGACAGGCCTGACAGGTTTTCAGGCCCAGTTCATGGCGCTTCAACCGTGGATAGCGCAGACCACGACAATAATCGGCGTAGCGGCAAGAAGAAACCATGCCCCCATGGAGCACTTTGCTACAAGACGTTTACCCATGTGACGCATGGGACGACTGACGGATACCGACATATCTTCCTCGACTCTGACATTGCAGGACAGAGCGGAAACTGCGCCATAACTCCCTGTGGAAGCCAGTCACTAATCATCTCGTTCTGTCACAGCGCCAGATGCGCCCCGATTATGGCAAGATCATGCCCTAAACCGGGAAATCAGGTGTTTCGGGCCAACTTTAGAAACTGAACGGTTTCCGCAGCATCTTTCTCCCGAATTGCGATGATGCGAATCAGCTCATCGTCCTGTCCCCAGACCAGAAGCTGCTGCCGTTCATCAGCATTCGCGACAAAAACCGCCTCTTCCAAGCTGATCGCGTCGTAAAGCAGCGCCAGAGATAGCAGCAGACTTCCAAAACACTGTGTCAGCACCCCTAGGGCCGCGAGCTCCGCTTCTCCCTGCCGGGATAGCAGACGCTCCAGCCCCGTCACGTAATCGCCAGACTGCGTTACAGGCATAAGCCCGTCTGTTACTTCCGGACGAATGCCCTGCGTCGCCAGCCAGGCAAAGACGCGCTCAACAGTCGAATCGGCAGGTCCTTTGCGATAGCAGAGCCCGTCATCCAGACCCAACCGTAGAAGCGCTTCCCGAGCCTCAATCAGATCCGGGCGAATCCGCTCGATCATGGTTCCGGCAACGCGGGTCATGGAGAGTTGTTCAGGCGTAAAGGAGGCATCCTTTGGAATAGCCTCCCATTCTGCCGCAATCGCCTTAGCCAGGGACTGCGAGGCAACGGCCAGTACAGTTCCCTGAGGAAGCCGGATGGGCCGCCCGTCCAACTCAGGAGAGAATAACCCGTCGCGCTCCCCGACTGAAACGCTCTGCCAGAATCGTTTGCGGCTGCTCAATGGAGAACTCCCAGCGCGCGCAGAATGTCACCCGCTTTGTTGTGATGATGAGACTGCTCGGACGGCGGCGGTCCAGCCTGCCCTTCACGGGCAGCCGAAAGCGCGGCTGTGCAGGGATCAGTCGGGGCTTCCCCACCAATCGAAAGCTGGAATCGGCCACCGGCATCCCTGTCCTGCTTCGCCTGTGGCGCAGACAAGGTGCCCGTTACGATAACAGGGGTGGAAGCACCGGCACCTTCGAAGTCGATACTCGGCACGAGATGCAACTGGAGTTCCTGTGATCCCAGACGGACCTCACCATGCCCCGCCGTAGAGAACCGGCCAGACTGGAGCCCAATCGTGTCCAGCGTGGCCGTATCGTTGGCAAGCGCCATGTGCAGACCGATACAACGCAGCGGCCGCACTCCGCTTCCCAGAAGGGAATCCGCGCCTGGGCCAGCAATGCGGCCCAGGATCTGGCTGTCCACTTTCCCGTCCACCATGGAGACGCCCAGATGCCCGCTCAAAGACTGCCGGAGATCCTCAGCCGTCTGGCCCTGACTCGACACTTCCCCCACAAGCTGGACTGGCCCCTGAAGCAGCAATGGCAGCCCCAGTCCCTCTTCCAGAAGACCGATCGGGAGTACCAATGGCTGGAACGTCAAATGAGTTGTGACCGGCAGATGGGATGCATCCAGATCCGCCTGTCCCGACAGGGTCAGCCCCTGCCCTTGTCCGGAAATCGGCTCAAGGCGCAGATGACCGTCTGACAGGGTCAGGTGCGTGGCCAGGTTGGTGTAGTCATGTCCATAGAACACAACCCGGTCGAGCGTCAGATGAAGGTCAAGGTCCTGGGCCCGCAGACGCTTGACCCATGAAGGCACAGCCGCGTTTTCCACAACACCTGCGTCAGACACGGCGGGAACAGAAGACTGATCCTGCATCTGAACAGGCTGTGTCGCTGCTTTTTCTACGGTCCCCGTCGCTCCCGGAATAGTTGCAGGCGGAGCTTTCGCAGGCTGCTGAGCAGTTGCTTTTACATCCTTCAGCCAAACATCTCTCAGCGCATCCAGATCAAGCTGGGTTGCATGCAGATGCCCGTTAAGGAGCGGCGTAGAGTTTTCATCAGTCAGAAGATGAAGGGCGCCATCGAAGTCTGCCTCGCGGCTCTTGAAAGCCATATCATCCAGCGTGGCTTCACTCAGCCCTTTACTGCTGACCGTGCCCTGAAGTGAAACGTCATGCAAAAGAACGCGCGGCAGATGAAGCGCCTTAGCCCCGCCCTGCACCACGAGATGACTCTTCTCGGCTCCCACCGTGCCGGAGACCGTTACTTTGGCATCATCCTGAGCATTAATGGGCGGCGTCGCGCCTTCAACATTCAACGCGCTGGACAGAGACAGCGGCATGGACCGCAGTTCAGCCTCAACAGGCACTTCCGTATGGAAATGATCACGTCTTGCGAGATCAACCTGTTCGAGGGTCCCGGCTTTACCAAGAATTCTCCAGCCCGTATCGCGCCACAGCACATCTGCGGCAACCGAAAGCGGTGCAGATGCTGCATCAGCATCAAGGTGCAGATTACTGACCGCTGTTCCACGAACCGTCAGACCCGCAACATGCAGATGGATGCGGCTGGGTGCCAGACTCGCCAGTAAGGCCCGCGCCTTCTCGGTCCAGGTCGCATTTGCCACCTGCCCGGCATCACCCTGCACCGTGATGTCCCCACCCAGTCCACGCATGTCAGGCAAGCTGGCATGAGGAAACAGGCGATGAGCATCCTGCAGATTAGGCCATTCTCCCTGCGCAGTCAGAACGAGGCCGCGCAGATTCGATGCATCATGAATCTGACCGTCCACATTCAGCCAGTCACGCTTGGCATCCGTTCCAAGCGTTGAACCCAGGCTGAAAGTCCATGGCTTTGCGCCAGAGCGCAGAAGGGCCAGATCACCCACATGTCCCTGCACCGTGAAGGGGGTTCCGCCGTGGCTCCCCTGCAAATTGATCCAAGGGCTTTGGCTTCGCAGACCAGCCAGATCCATCGTGCCAATCTGGAAGCTACCGCTCATTTTCTGAGCCTGATCGCGCCAGTTCACTGCGCTGTTCGTCAGATGCAGCGCATCCAGAGAAAGATCCCAGTGAGCCTGCACGCGCTCACCAACATGCTGTCGAACCGGCAACGGAGCCTCTGCGCCACCTGCGTCTGAACGCGACGGCTGACTGAACGTCCAGTTGGCATTCCCGTCCGCATCGCGCTCCAGTGAGAGCGTGGCGCCATCCACTACGAAATCCTGAAAGCGGACCTCGCGGTGAAGAAGCGCCAGAACGGAAAGACCTGCATGCACGGTCCTGGCCTGAAACACCGGAGTCTGGCCCGGGCGCTGCAACACCAGATTGCGCGCCTCAAAAGACGGCCAGGGCAGGATCTGGATGGTGGAGCTTTTTACCACCATCGAAAGACCCGTCTCTTTTTTCAGAGCCTCGGCCACACGCTGGCGCAGCGCATCCTGATCAATCAGCTCATGTGCAGCAATGCTGACGCCCACGAAGGCAACGATGACCCCGATGAGCGCGCCAGTGAGTTTCCTCATTTTGCAGGCCCTCTGCTTCCCTTGATGCGCTTCGGCGCAGGTGTATCGCCCGGCACGAACCCGAGTGAACGGAACGTTTCGCGCATATGCGGCGGCAGTGGTGCCGTCACGATCAGACGACCACCGGCCGGATGCGGAATATCCAGCTGACGGGCATGGAGATGGAGCTTGTCGATAAAGCCTTCCGGATGAGCCGTTTTCCCACCGTAGCGCGGATCACCCACAATCGGCGTGCCCAGAGACTCACAGTGCACACGAAGCTGATGCGTCCGTCCCGTCAGTGGAGACAGGCCGAGCCAGGAGAACTTCTTTCCCGCAGCGTCGATCGTCTCGTATTCGCTCTTGGCAGAAACCGCATCTTCTTCACCGCGGGACGCCGCCACAACAAGCGCAGCACCGCCCGCACCGATTTTGGCCAGAGGCTGGTCAATAATGCCAGACGCCTGTGCGGGGCGACCGACAACAATCGCCCAGTAGGTCTTGCCAACATCACGCCCACGGAACGCTGCTGCCAGCTTGGCAGCCACACCAGGCGTACGCGCAATCAGGAGAATACCGGACGTATCCCGGTCAATCCGGTGCACAAGGCGCGGACGGTCTTCGTCTTCCTTGCGCAGGCCATCCAGCATCATGTCCACATGCTTGGTGATACCCGGGCCACCTTGCGTAGCCAGACCAGATGGCTTGTCCAGCACCAGAAGATGATCATCCTGATAGATCACCATCTTCTCGATTTCGCGCACAAGCATCGGATCTGGCGGCGGCAGCGGGGCCTGACGGGTCATGTCCGGCAGCGGCGGAATACGCACGCTCTGCCCAGGAGCAAGACGTGCGTTGCTCTGGACCCGGCCACCATCAACGCGGATCTGGCCTTTACGGCACAGCTTCTGGAGCGCGCCCTGAGTGAGATTGGGGTAGTGACGTCTGAACCAGCGGTCGAGGCGCAGATCGGCTTCGTCTTCGGTTACAATGCGGTTGGAAACTTTCATGGATCGCGGGATGCCCTTTTGGCGGCCCGTATGTCCAGAAGTTTTCTGATACGGCCCTCGTAACCCCGGTCTGTCGGCTGATAGAGCGAGACCCGCTCCATGCCCTCCGGGAAATAATTCTGTCCCGAAAATGCGTCTTCGGACTCATGGTCGTACTCGTAGCCCTTCCCGTAGCCAATGTCTTTCATCAACGTTGTCGGGGCATTGAGAATATGAGACGGCGGCATGCGGCTTCCGGTCTCACGGGCCAGCTTCCGTGCGGCCTTGTAAGCCATATACACGGCATTCGACTTGGGCGCCGTCGCCAGATGAACTACGACCTGCGCCAGAGCCAGCTCACCTTCCGGCGACCCCAGCCGCTCGTAGGTCTGCCAGGCCGCTACGGCCATTGGTAGAGCGTTCGGGTCCGCCTGCCCGACGTCTTCCGCTGCAAACCGGGTCAGGCGACGGGCGATATACCGCGGATCTTCGCCACCTTCGAGCATCCGGGCGAACCAGTACAGCCCTGCATCCGGATCGCTCCCCCGCAGGGATTTGTGCAGTGCGGAAATGAGATTGTAGTGCTCTTCCCGGTCACGGTCATACAGAATGGCCCGTCGGGACAGGATAGCCGCAAGATCTTTCGGGGTCAGTTCCCTGTCCGGGTCCAGAACAACCAGTTGCTCCACCATGTTCAACAGGTAGCGTCCGTCGCCATCCGCCATTGCCCGAAGGCTGGCACGCGCTTCCCGATCCAGGGGCAGGCGATGGCCTACGTCTTTTTCCGCATGCGTCAGTAGCGCTTCCAGACTGGCATCGTCCAACCGGTTCAGCACCAGAACCTGACATCGGGATAAAAGCGCAGCATTCAGCGCGAAAGATGGATTCTCTGTCGTCGCCCCCACCAACACGACCGTCCCGCGCTCGACATACGGCAGGAACCCATCCTGCTGCGCCCGGTTGAACCGATGGATTTCATCCACGAAAAGCAACGTGCCACGACCTGTTACGTCCTGACGCCGATCCGCCTCTTCAAAGGCTTTGCGCAGTTCAGCCACACCCGAAAAAACAGCCGAAATCTGTGCATAATGAAGATTGGCTTTGCCTGCCAACAGGCGCGCAATGGTCGTTTTGCCACAACCGGGCCCACCCCACAGGATGAGGCTGGACAACGTGCCCCGCGCAAGCATTCGCGTCAGAGTACCTTCTGGCCCCAGCAGATGATCCTGGCCGCGCACCTCTTCCAGTGTTTTCGGGCGCAGACGATCTGCAAGGGGCTGCGTCCGTGACGGCAAACGAACGGGTATTTTTGGCGCCTCAATAGGGCGGGGCGGTGAAGGCTGCCGAGCAGACTGCGTGTTCCCACGAGACGGCGGCTCGCGCCCCGCAAGTCCGGGATTTGTCCCGAACAGATCTGTCATGTCCGCCATGGCTGCCTCCTGATACGGGAACGATCATAGAACTCCCGCACATATTTCGGAACAGCTGTGACTTTAAGGAAGAGCGCCTACTGGAGAATTTTCCGTAAAGCTCCAGGAAGAAGCATGGAAAGCGGATTGACGGTCATCTCAGGCTGACCAACGACACCCGTCACATCAAATGTCGCGGCCAAGACTCCACCGCCCTTCTCTGGCGCCAGAATATGCCCGATCCCCGGTAGCTTCCCCGGCAGCGCGTTCAGACCAAAGAGCGGCACAATAGTGCCATGCAGAGCCAACGCTGACGTATCCAGATCCACCGGCCCTTCTACAGTGGCGCCAAGAGCCTGATTACCAATTGTTCCATCACGCAGGACGAGCTTTCGCCCTTCCAGAGCAATCTTTGTGGACACGTGGCTTACACTGAAACGATCCGTGCGGCTTTGCGACCAGTGCAGCGGGGAAAGATCGGAAACGGCTGTCAGGGTAAAGGGCGGCTGGAGGAACTGGAACGGCCCGATTTCCAACTGCCCCCGGAAAGGCGGAAGTCCCAGCCCAAGGCCCGACGTGCCAGCTTTCTCGCGCAGGAAATTCCCGTCCAGATGTGCCGCGCCGCCGCCGATCCGATCATATAAGCCCAGTCCTTTCAGCAGTGCTCCCAGATTGTCCACATCCAGAACGAAGGGCTGCCTCCTGCCTGTATCGGCCAGAACGGCTCTCACACGCGACGGGGCATCCAGTGCAAATCGTCCGGATGTCAGGCTGCCGTTTCGCAACTCGATATGCGACACGACGCCCCCAACCAGCCCTTTAGGACCAAAATAGACCCGCGGGGCGTGCAGATCGATGGACCAGGCATCGCCAACACCGGAAGTCTTGTCGGCAGCAGGGCTCCCTGCTTCGCGTGACGCAGCCTCTGCCGCATCCCGGGCAGCCTTGCGTGAGGCTGGATCGAAGAGTGGTGCAAGATCCAGCGGATCAGCGTCCAGAGCGATCTGAATGGGAGCGGACGGCTCCTCCGGTAACATAATCTGGGCGTCACCTTCGCTTCGGCCCAGACGGAAACCTTCAATAATGATACTGCTTAAACGTCCGGCCTGCGTTACGCCGCGACCTGCGACAGAAAGCGTCTGACCATGCGCCTGCAACCCATCCAGCGCCACCATGTCATGGCCCCGAAAGCCAATATGGGCAGACGCGACAGCTGCCTCCCCTTCAGGCTTGGTCCAGACCGGAACAGTAATTCCGGCCTTCTCCATGTTCAGGGAAAGAGCAAGATCTGCAAGCGTATCAGCATGCTCAATGTAATGCGCTGAAAGCGTGGCCTGCCCCGTGAACAAACCCGCTGGCACAAGATGCGACTTCACGGCAGACAGGGGATCCAGAAGCGCTGTTGCACGAATATCCTGCAACACACTTCCCGGCGCTCCCTGCTGGAAATTTTCATCCAGCGCGACATGGACAGGAATGCCCGACAACCGCCCATCCCCTGTCAGGTTCAGGCCGTTTTCCGTTGCCCCGAGTGTGCCGGACGCTCCATCAACAGGCCGCCCCATCAGGACATTGCCAAGATGCACGTTGGCAAACGAGGCTTTGGCCTGAACATGAATGTCACTGTTTTTGAGACGCGCCGTCAGCGGCAGCGTTAGCCGCGCCTCCGCATCAATAGTCCCGGAAGGCTCCGTGAACGGAAGCGGATGCCGTGACAGAAGATGCAGCCTGGGGTGAGAGAGAATATCCCGAAAGGCTGCGACTGATCCCTGAAGATGGGTCTTGATATCCCCTGTCGTCGGGCCTTTCTCATACAAATTGCCTATGCGCACCTGACCGTCAGGGATGTTAATGATTCCATCTGGCGTGGCCTGCTGACCATGCTCCAGATCAAGAACCAGCGTATCAAATCCATCAAACCCGAGACGTGCATCAATCCCCGTCGCGGGCGGCACAGGCCGCAGCCAGTGCACGGTCAGGTCATGGCCCAGCAACTGGCCATCCATGCTGGTGGGCAGAATGTGCGACAGCCCATCGCTCGTATGAAGATGGGTTCGGACCATCAGGTCCCGGCCCTGCCCGCTGGTGATGTTAGCAGCAATCCATTTCCGCCCGCCCCTGATGATACCAGCAGGCCAAACGCTCCCGAGCGTCGCAAAATCAAACCCATCAAGACTGGCCGTCGCGTCTCCATCCAGCACGTGAATATGCTGGAGATCATTGACGGTCAGATCAGCAGTCGCATGAAGGTGCGTCAGAGCATTATTGGTATCAGCAAGCGTCAGCGAACAGTCAGGAACGGAAAGCCTTGCGGCCCCCTCTGTGCCAGGTTTTGCCATAACCAGATGAAGGGATGCCTTGCCGTCACGCAGATCAACGGGCAGGGCTTCTTTCTGCGCAACATGCCCGGCTCCAAGGGCAACCTGCATCTCAATGCTGGCGGGAAGCTCTCCCATGCCATGAGGCACGACATGAATGTCCGCGCCCACTGTGAGCGGGACGTCCCATGCCGCCAGAGCCGGAGCGAACATATTCAACCCGGACGGTCTGAACGTCGTGGACGTCAGATGCCATTGGCCAGTGGTCGCGGAGGTCTGTCCGCCTTTTGCCGTCAGGAGCGTCTGGAATGATCCAACGCGCACGGAACTGCGCCACCAACCATTCCACAGGTAATCATGAGACGCAGCAGCGACTTTCAGCCGCTGCCCGTGCGCTTCAATCGGCCCCAATAGCAGTCGTTGTCCATTGGGAAGCCCCAGCAGCGTAATGCTGACGTTCTTGAGGTCCAGGGCCGCCAGTCTGTCCATCTGTGTCGGAACACCGCGGCCGCCGTGTTTCTGGGATGGCAGATCCAGATCGACATCACCATTCGGCTGACGACGCAGAACCAGCGTGACATCCTGCAGGCGCAATCTGCGCGGCGCGATGATGCCGTGCAGAAGCGGGGCAAGTGCCAGAACCGTATCGGCCTCACCGGCCTGTTCGGCAGGCGTGCCATCCAGCCGGGCAACCGTCAGCCCGCGTGCTTCAAGCATCAGCCCCGCAGAAATACCACCGGAGCTTGGTTGCCATTGAACACGCAGCCGGGACCACGAAAGGCGCCCGGCGGGATGCCCCGGCTTTTTGCCTGCGACGACAGACACCGGTTCAATGAGACGTGAAACTGCTGTGATATCGACTGGCCCATGTGCCAACTTCCACAACAGGACAGCCGACAGCGCCCCGGCCACGGCGACAGGAGCGACAAAGGCAATGCAGGCCCACCGTGCAACATGCAGATGACGGGGCAAATGAAACGGGCCAGGTGTGTAAGGATCAGGCAGGGCCATGACTGGTTTGCCGGGAAGCCTCCGGCGTTCTCCCTGTCTGTGAAAGAGATGGCTGGAGAGGCTCTCAGGCCCCTGAGGTCAGGCTCCGGAACGCTTCTGCCACAAGGGCAGAGTGCTCAGCAGGCTTAACTTTGCGCCAGATGTGGCGGATGACGCCGCTCCCATCCACCAGAAAAGAACTGCGTTCCATACCCATGTAGGTGCGGCCATACATGGATTTCTCAACCCACGTACCATAGGCCTCAGCCACCACATGGTCTTCATCCGACGCCAACGGGAACGTTAGTGAGTACTTTGCAGCGAAGCGTTCGATTTTTGAGACGGCATCCGGGCTGACACCGATAATGGTGAGGCCTTCACTGTCAAAAGACGGCAGATTCTCCTGAATGGAGCAGGCCTGCGTCGTACAGCCGGGCGTGTCAGCTTTCGGATAGAAATAAAGCAGATATGGCTTACCCTTCAGCGCATCGCTGCTGACGGTACCGCCTCCCGAGACGGGAAGCGAAAACGCAGGGGCCTGGTCGCCCACCTGAAGAGCATGATCTGTCATAGGCACCATGATTGCCTGACACCCTTCGCCTGATCAAGGCGGACGAAGGGTAAAAAGGGCTCAGTATTGCGGATAAACCACAACTGGCGGCGGCGGAGCATAAACGACCGGCGGCGGTGGCGCATAAACCACACGTGGCGGCGGGGCATACACGACCGGCGGCGGTGGCGGACCATAAGAGTTGCTCAGCATGGCGCCACCAACGGCACCGATCGCCAGACCGCCTAAAATGCCACCGACGACGGCACCGGTATTTCCACGATGACCGCCACGATGCCAGCCCGGTCCCGGGCCATAATATCCACGCCCTGGGCCACCGTATCCGGGGCCGCCATATCCGCCATGCCAATGAGCTTCAGCGGCGGGAACTACGGCATTCGGGGCAACTACTGCCGTGCCGATCAGCAGGGGCGCAGCCAGAAGGACTGCACGGGTGATGCGACGCATGGCAAATCTCCTCATTACGTCAGACGGGGGATCAGAAGAGATCCTGTCCGTCCTGTGAGAAGAAATCTGCCACACGAAAATGGCAGGAAAAGGCAACAATCATGGCAAGATTTTCTCAAATTATGACTATTGCCCGCCGCTCTCAGTGCTTCGGGTCAATCCGGTGATAACCAGCTGGTGGATCAAAGAGTTCTGCTGGCTGAGACGCACGATTTACCGAGGCAGCCTGTACCACAAGCCGCCCGCTCTGGGTCGCGCCAAGTAGCAGACCATCCGCCGTGTAACAGAAGTCTGTGGGCTTGTTGTCGGTGTCCGCAGCTTCCCAGATGACGCACGACTCCCCGGCAATTGTGGCCGGACCAACCTGTTTCCATGCTCCTGGCGCAGGTGTTCCCGGAGCGGAAAACGATTCGCCCGGCGCCTCGGTGACCGTGGCGGTTTTCAGAGCCGTATCCAGAACCATCAGACGATGAAGCCGGTAATCCGTCAGCATGACCGTTGCGGCCCCTTCCGGATCAACGCGCTGACGCCACATCTGCGAGTTCCAGCGCATCCGCTGGTGCAGATGCTGCCCTCCCGGCCCCACCATGATGTAATCGATATCCGCATCGTGCATCGGTGTGACAAAGGGGGCCGTCATGGTGTCAGCAGCGTTCGCTGCCCCGACTACGAGAGCAGCCAAGGTAAAGGCGGCGGCCAGAGAAATACGCTTCATTCTTTCATGCCACCGTTTACTGGTCCGCTTGGCGGCTGATCAGGCGAGGAGACCGTTCCGTCTCCAGCAGAATCATTAGGAACAGATGGCTGGGTTGTATCCTGCGAAGGCGCAACCTGCCCTGGCAAAAGCGTTGGAGCCGCAGGACCTGACGTTTCCGCAGGAGTGCCTTCTGCTGCAATATGACCCTGCGTCTGCACACTGGAATCGCCCGCAGCGCCACCTTCCGGCACAGGAGATGGCGTTAGTGTGTTCGCCTGATTGCCGGCTCCCCCCTGACGGCGAGACGCCGTGCGAGGCGTAATTTCCTGGAAACCAGCCGGAGGCTGGAAGGTCGCGGTCGGGAGATCTCCGTAGGACAGGCTTACAGCGCGGATAGAGCCCGAGGCACCATCGGCATCCACACCATCCTCGGCAAGAATGACACCATCGTCAGTCACGCAGGCCGAAGCTTTGCCATGGGCTGTCTGGATATCCCAATGATCACAGACGGCCCCGGCAATCGTCTCTTTACCGCCCTTGGTGTACTTCATGCCCAGATCCAGCATGAACGGATTATGCAGTCCGTGCTGGGGACGAATATGTGCGTACAGTTTGCGCGGCACCATCACGAGCGTCACGACCTGCCCCGGCCGGTCCAGAATCGTGATGCCTTGCCCATCTGCTGAGTCGATCCGCAGCAGATCACCCGAGCCTGAGAAATAGACCTTCACATCGCCGCCCTGAGAGGCCGGAGCAGACAGGTGATACGTCACGGTCGCATCACGCGCAGGCGCCAGTCTCGGATGGTCATCAGCGAGAGCCGATCCGCCACTGCCTGCGAGAAGCAGACCAATGAGAAGAGCAGACTGATGCCGCCGGAGGAATGAAATCATCAGGATTCTCCTGGATATGGGCGCAGAAACGCGATGTCATCGCGCAGGGCGTGCAGGCTGAAATCATCCGGCCAGATGGTACGGACAGTCAAAGCCTGGTTGAGCAGCGCCAGATAATCTGCCGCCGGGATACCGATGCCCCCAAGCGTTGTCAGATGGGGAGTGGTATATTGCGTATCCAGAAGGCGATACCCTCCCTTTCGCAATCCTGCAACGAGATGAACCAATGCAATCTTGGAAACATCGCGCTGGCGGGAAAACATGCTCTCCCCGAAAAATGCTCCGCCGAGGGCAACGCCATATAGCCCCCCGACCAGGGCACCGTCGTCCCAGACTTCGATCGAATGTGCAAAACCACGCTGATGCAGAGCGCCATAGAGGTTACAGATTTTCGGGCTGATCCATGTTTCCTCCCGGCCCGGCGCAGGGTCTGCACAGGCCAACATGACATCTCCAAAGGCCCGATCCGATGTAACCTGAACCTTGCCGGATCGGATCGTACGCATCAGTTTTCGGGGAACAATCATTGCGTCGAGCGGAAGTACTCCACGCTCCTCTGGAAAATACCAGCTGAGCTCGTCACTCTCCCGATCAGGGGCCATCGGGAAAATCCCCGAGGCGTAAGCATCCAGCAGGATTTCAGGCGTAATGTCAGACATCCGGTTTCTGCTTCGCGTCGCACATGGGGGATTATTCACCTTTCTGTACCCGGATGTGGTACATAGTACTCCAATCTCGATGGAGTACTGCATTGCCTATAGCGTTTGTTTATCTGATCTGTCTGATTCCGCTCGGGCTCGCACGCTTCCTGCTCCCTGAAGCTGACGGCCTGCTGATGGCACTCGTCAAAATCTGTTTTGCAGGAATTGTGTTCTGGGGCCTGCTGGACTTCTGGCGCCTTCGCCCCAAGCGAAGCTGATCGTCAGATCAGTCCGCCCAGAACCAGAAACAGCCCGATCATCGACACACCCCAGATCAGACTGCGGATGCTTCCCAGACCCATGGCATAGGCTGGAATATAAGCCAGTCGTCCTAGGAAATAGAGACCTGCTCCCCAGGTCACCAGACTTCCGTCCCGACCGGCCACATGGGCCACAAGGACTGCCCCGATAAAGATCGGGAGCGTCTCCTGAAAATTTGCCTGTGCCCGCCGCATTCTGGCGGCAACGCCTGTCTATCGCGGGGCTTCGCCGTCCCGGTTACTCGTGGCCCACTGCACACCATCCTGCCTGCGGCAGGCCGCTGATGTCAGAAACAGCTGCACGACAGCCAGAACCAATGTGAAACTCAGCCAGACAAGACTGCTCGGCATCATATTTCCAGCTTTCGTTCAGCGTCCTGAAAAATCAGGAAAAGGTTTCCGATGCGGCACCTGAGCGGATGTCCACAGCAGCTTCGTGAACAGCACGACCGTGAGTGCGCTCCAGACGACGGATCGTGAAATGCGCCCGGGCAAGTGCGCGATAATGGGCGAGGAAGGCAGCGTTAAGCGAAGCACCACAGAGCGCACCTGCAACAGGAACCATCTGCAACGCGAACTTCCGCGACAGGCCAATTCCATAATGAGAGGCCACTTCGGAAATCAGCATCACGACCGGGCGTCCACGCAGCAAAGCACGCGCAGAGAAGAACCCGAGCTCCCCATCGTCCTCTTCCTGACGGGCAGGGAAAGTTTTGAGTGCAAACACTTCAAGGCACGCGCGACGTGTTCCCTCATCACGCAGATCCTCACCCTCTTCACGGGCAATCCGCGCGATTTCCCGCATGATGGTCAGGGTTGTGAACCCGACGTCAGGAGCCAGTCCAAAAATTCCACCAAAACCACCGACGGCGCCCGACACGGCAACAGCAGCCTGTCCGGCATTCTCACGCCACGGTTCACGAACGAGCGGGACGTCATTCTTGATGCCGACAATCGCAATATTGAAAGCACGTTCAATCGCGATTTCAGCCGTCTTCTGAATTTTCTGTTGCACTGTGGGCGCAAGGCCAAGGCCTTTCATCCCGAGTCGCGCAGCCTGCCCGACGGCTCCTCCCATCAGATCCGCCAGACGGACAAGGACACCGCGCCCCTGTTCGACGCGTTCCAGCACGGACTGAAGCTGGGCCAACGAGTCCCCGTCCAGCGCCAGTGATGCAAATTCGCTACTCGGAAGCTGCGAGCCATTCTCTACGGTCATGACGATCAAAACTCCTGTTCGTAAGACCTGAAACCGTTTACCCGATAGCAGGTTTCATATCGCATCACGAAAGCCCCCTGCTTGACGGGTGCCCCGGCCGGGTGTGGAGAAGGACATATTATGAAAACATTTTCCCGCTGGATCCTGTCTGCCCTGCTGGTAGCCAGCCTCCTTGTGACAGCAGCCACACCGGCTCTGTCCGCTCCACATCATGCCCATCGTAGCCACAGTACAGCCGATCTGCCACAGATCCCGCCGTCAACGGCGCATCAGCTGAACAACCGGCCAGAGAAAAACCTGACGCCCGCCCAGCAGGTTGCACTGCCAGACGGTGGAGCTCCTCCGCCGCCGCACGGCTATGTTGCCGTGGAAGACTCCGAAGAGAGACTCGCAAATTTCAGCGGTGAAGTGCGGACGCATCTTCCTGTCGGAATGCCGGGCACCAACGCAGAGCAGAAAACCAACGGCACAAACAACCTGCCGTCCCACTTCAGCATTTTTGGTATGCCAGTGAAGTTCAACGCCCCTGTTACGGCGCCCTATCACAGCGAAGACCTTCCCCTCACCTACGCTGGGCACCCGTCCAACGGGCAGACCAATGTTCTCGTCAACGGGGATGCGTCAGACATTCACTAACCGGGAGCGGGTCCGTCAGGCGCGGACCCACCCGCCGATTTTCGTCAAATGCAGGAACTCCTGCTCCGTCACCGGGGCGACAGAAAGGCGCGATTGCCTGAGAAGAGCCATCTCTTCCAGAGCCGGATCTGCCTTGATCTGAGCCAGGGTTACCGGAGTCGTGAAAGCACCATTCGCCTTCACATCCACGCAAACCCAACGCGGATCGTCCGCAGTCGGGTCCGGATAAGCTTCCTTCACGACCCTGACGACACCAACGATCTGCTTTTCGCTCACCGAATGATAGAAAAACGCCAGGTCACCCGTCTTCATGGCCGCAAGATTGTTCCGCGCCTGATAGTTGCGAACGCCGGTCCATGGTTCGATGTCATTACGAACCTGTTCATTCCACGAAAAGGCTTCGGGTTCGGATTTTATCAGCCAGTACGCCACGTCTTTCTCCTGCGGAAAGTTCCCATTTCGCGCTCATTTCCGTGAAACGTGATAACAGTCATAGGAACAATGGGACAATGCGCCCCTTCCGAATGCGTGGGGTTCGGACTATTTCAAGTAGAAATATTTCTCCGAGTTGAGAGTTCCCGTGCGCCCTACGCCCAATCTGCTCCATCGTTATGCCAATCCGGGGCAATTCCTGCGTCTGGCCCGTGCGCTTCAGCCGTGGCTATCCACAGGTGCGATCATCTTCCTGACCGTCGGCATTGTCTGGGGCCTCTTCTTTGCTCCCGCTGACTGGCAACAGGGCGAGACAGTCCGGATCATGTATGTGCATGTCCCGATGGCCTGGCTTGCATCCTCCTGCTACCTTGGTCTCGCTGTCTGCGGGCTTCTCTCCCTCGTGTGGCGGCATCCGCTGGCGGATCTCGCCGCCATCGAAATTGGCCCGGTTGGGGCCTGCGCAGCCGCTCTTTGCCTCATCACAGGCTCGCTCTGGGGACAGCCGATGTGGGGCACATGGTGGGTCTGGGATGCACGCCTGACCTCCGTACTGGTGCTGTTTTTCCTGTATCTGGGCCATATCGCCCTGATCCGCGCTTTCGATGAGCCTGCCCGTGGACAGCGCGCCGCTGCCATTCTGGCACTGGCCGGCGCCATCGATCTGCCGATCATCAAGTTCAGCGTCCAATGGTGGAATACGCTACATCAGCCGGACAGCATCACGCTGACCGGTGCACCGACCATGTCCATGACGATGCTCTGGCCGCTTCTCATCACAACCATCGGCTTCACACTTGGTGTCGCCGCTGTCATTTTCGCCCGGCTGAGTGCCGCAATCCACGAGAGCCGCGCGCGCCAGCTGATGGCACGCTCCAGGCTCAACCGTCCGGACAGGTCCGCAGCATGATGCACCTTCCCAATCACTGGCCCTATATCGCCGCAGCTTATGGTCTCACCATCGGCTGCTCGCTGGTTCTCGGTATCGGCGCGGCTTTGCGCCTGCGCCGTGCCAAAGCCCGGCTGGCGGCTGTCGAAAGCCAGCTCCGTCACCGTGAAAGCTCTGCATCATGACCCGCAAGACACGTCGCCTGTGGATTGTCATCGCCTGCCTCGCCTGCATCAGTTCCGCGGCAGCCCTGACGCTGAGGGCCTTCTCGTCCAACATCGTGTTCTTCATGGCCCCGTCTCAGGTCAAGGCGCACCCCCCGGCGCCTGATCGCACGATCCGCCTGGGCGGAATGGTCGTTGCGGGCTCACTGCACCGCATCACGGAACACGACGCCCCGGTAAACTCATTCAACGTGACGGATGGTCAGGCTTCAGTCGAAGTTCACTACACCGGTATCCTTCCTGACCTTTTCCGTGAAGGACAGAGCGTGGTGGCACTCGGCACGGTGCAGAAGGATGGTGGTTTCACGGCCAGTGAAGTGCTTGCCAAGCATGACGAGACTTACATGCCCAAGGAAGTGGCCGAAGAACTGAAGCGTACCGGCAAGTGGGACCCACGTTTTGGTAAAGCTCCTGACGCGGCAAGCTGGGACACCATGACAGCCAAGAAAACCGGAGGCTGAACGCCATAATGTTTGGACCAGAACAGGGCCATTTTGCCCTGGCCCTCGCCTGCGTTCTCGCACTCATTCAGTTTGTCGTTCCCCTCTGGGGCGCTCACAAGCGCAATGCCCGCCTTGTCGCCATGGCGCCATTTCTCGCGGTTTCACAGCTTTTCGCTCTGGCCATTTCTTTCTTCAGCCTGATCATGTGCGCCGTTCGGGATGATTTCTCCGTCCAGAATGTCGCAGCAAACTCTGCTGCCTCCAAACCGCTACTGTATAAAATCACGGGTGTGTGGGGAAACCATGAAGGGTCCGTTCTGCTCTGGACCCTGATCCTCGGCGTATGTGGCGCAGCCGTATCGACATTTGGACGCAATCTCCCAGACATTCTCCGTGGCCGTGTTCTGGCCATTCTTGGCGGTGTTTCAGCCGGGTTCCAGCTGTTCTGCCTCCTGACCTCCGACCCATTCGACCGTGTTTTTCCGGCTCCCATGGATGGTCAGGGCATGAACCCCCTACTTCAGGACCCCGGCCTCGCCTTCCATCCGCCCATTCTCTACACGGGCTATGTTGGCTTTGCCGTCCCATTTGCGTTTGCCGTTGCGGCTTTGCTTGAAGGCCGGGTGGATGCCGCCTGGGGCCGCTGGGTTCGCCCTTGGGCCGTAGCGGCCTGGTGCTTCCTGACCTGCGGCATCGCACTCGGGTCCTGGTGGTCTTATTATGTGTTGGGTTGGGGCGGCTACTGGTTCTGGGACCCGGTTGAGAACGCTTCGCTCATTCCGTGGCTGACCGGAACCGCACTCGTCCATTCCGCCATCGTCGTAGAAAAGCGCGAGGGTCTGAAAATCTGGACGGTTCTGCTGGCTATTGCGACATTCTCGTTCTCCCTGTCCGGCACATTCCTCGTCCGTTCAGGTATTCTGAATTCTGTTCATGCCTTCGCGAATGATCCGGCTCGTGGCGTGTTCATTCTGGCACTTCTGGCTTTGGTCATTGGCGGTTCGCTCGCTCTCTTTGCATGGCGCGCACCGTCTTTGACATCTGGCGGCCTGTTCTCGCCCGTCTCGAGAGAAGGCTCGCTCGTTCTGAACAATATCCTGCTGTGCTCAATCTGTGCGGTTGTTGTGACAGGCACGATGTATCCGCCATTCATGCAGCTTCTGGCGGGGCGCACCATTTCGGTGGGCAAGCCCTTCTTCGATGCGGCCACCATCCCACTCACAATCCCCCTCCTTCTGGCCATGGGCGTCGGAACAGCGCTGCCATGGAAGCGGGCGCAACTGGCACGAACATTCTCCCACCTGTTTGTTGCAGCCATTTTCGCAGCTATCGGCTTGGTCCTGTGTTTCTGGAAGTTCTCTGGAGCATTGCCCATCGCCTGTGGCGCTCTGGCGATCTGGGTCATGGCGGCCTCCGTTACGGATATTCTGCGCCGCATTGGCCTTGGTCATTCCAGCCGCAGTGAGATGCTGGCGCGCGCCAAGAGCCTTCCCCGCTCAAGCTGGGGAGCAGCACTGGCACATATCGGTGCGGGCATTACCGTGCTGGGTCTGTGTGGAATGTCTGGTGCCCAGCATGCGATCGTAGAGATCCACGTTGGCGAGACCCGCAGCCTTGCCGGTGATGACTGGACGCTCGTCAACGTTCATGACTATGCCGGGCCGAATTACCGCGCGATGCAGGCAGATATTGCCGTACGCCACAACGGCAAACTGATCACGATGCTGCATCCGGAAAAGCGGGACTTCACCACACAGAACCAGACCACAACGGAAGTCGCGATCCATACGAACTTCATTACGGATCTTTATGGCGTCGTGGGAGACCGGCACGGAACGGGCGTCGATGCGACCTATGTGCTACGTCTGCACAAGAACCCGCTTGCCCCGTGGATGTGGCTGGGCGGGCTTGTTATGGCCATCGGCGGAGCGTTCTCGCTCTCGGATCGTCGTCTGCGCGTTGGCGCACCGAAGCGGTCTGCCGCACGGACCATGGCCAAAGCCTGAGGAGAGACACGCATGAATGCAACACGACGCGGCCTCCTGACGGCCCTTCCGATTGTTGGCGCTGGCGTTCTGGGCGTCGGGTTCTGGAAAATGCTGCAAGGAATGGAAAGCGGCGGCTTTGACCCGCGGGCCATCAAAAACCCAAATGTCGGCCGCCCTATTCCTGAATTCGCCATGCCGGGTCTGCCCGGGCTGGGTGATGGATTTACGGATAAGGAGCTGAAGGCTGAAACACGCCCGGTTCTGGTAAATTTCTTTGCGTCCTGGTGCATTCCCTGCGTTCAGGAAATGCCTGGCCTACGATCCATTTCCCGCAATATGCCCATCTGGGGCATCGCGTATGAAGACAAGCTGGAAAATGCGAGCGCCTTTGTTCAACGTGATGGCACGCCTTATGCTCGCGTGGCTTCTGACAGACATGGCCGCGTCGCCATCGACTGGGGTGTAACGGGCGTTCCCGAAAGCTTTCTTGTCGCCCCCGGCGGCCGGATTCTCTGGCATGGCAGTGCCGCTCTCGATCCGCAAATCTATGACGCGGAAATCCGGCCAAGGCTTGCAGGACTATGATGAAACGTCTGTCTGCCCTGCTGCTTGCTGTGGCACTGGCGGGAGGCGGCATCGCTCTCGCAGTTGATGACCCGTCAGAAATGCTCCCCAATCCAGTGCAGGAAAAGCGTGCGGAAGCCATCGGCGCTCATCTCCGCTGCCTCGTCTGTCAGAATGAGAGCATCGAAGACAGCAGTGCACCGCTGGCCCGCGATCTGCGCAAAGTTGTTCGCGAGCAGGTCGCGGCGGGGAAGTCTGACCAGCAGATCATGGACTGGATGGGAGATCGCTATGGCGAATTCATCCGTCTGGCTCCCCAGTTTTCATGGTCCACAGCCCTGCTCTGGCTGATGCCTGCTCTGGCTCTGGTCGCCGGTCTTGTTATTGCGTGGCGTGCGACGAGGCGTCGCATCGTTACACCTGTGCCGCTCTCAGATGATGAGCGTGCACGCCTGGATGCCCTGTCGGGCCGGGAGTAAAGTCTTGTTCTGGTTGGGAATCCTGAGTGTTGCAGCTATCACGCTGCTACCGGCCCTTTATGGCCTCCGCCGCCTCCGCCGCCGCGTGGACGCGCGGGACTCTGCTTTGACGCTCTATCGCGGCCAGCTCGCCGAACTTGACCGGGACCGGGATCTGGGTCTCGTCAACGGAGATGAATACGGGGCAGCCCGCATCGAGATCCAGCGGAGGCTTCTGGCTGCCGACGAATCTTCCGCCACACCAGACCTGAAAGATGCAACGGCCCGTTCGAAGCGCTTTCTCCCCCTTCTGGCCGTTGGTCTTGGCATCCCGGTTGCAGCATTTGCGCTGTATATCGTGAACGGGCACCCGTCCCTGCCGCCACAGCCTCTAAGCGCCCGTCAGGTCAAGCCAGACGCTAAAGCCATGGTTATGATCCAGAAGCTTCAGGCGCAGGTCGCCACGATTCCGAAAGACAATCCGACTTACGAGACAGGTCATGTCCTACTGGGTCAGATCGAGGCGCGCGCTGGCCTGACCTCAGAAGCCATCGCCGACTGGAAGTCCGCTCTGGACATTCATTTCACTCCAGAGCTTGCAATCCAGCTCGCGGAACTCCAGACCCAGAAGGACGGGCACATTTCCGCGAGCAGTCTTGATCTGTATCGCCGTGCCCTGGCGGCCGCCCCGGCTGATGCGCAATGGCGCCTGGCTGTGGAAGCGCGGATCGCCGTCGGTGAACATGAGGAGAATCACGGCCAATGATGGAACCCCTTTCCACAGCCGTCACAATCTGTCCGGTCTGCCGGCAAAAAATCCGGTCAACCGCAGAGCACTGTCCGAACTGCGGTGCTGAACGTCATTTTGGCCCCCGGATGATCGAATCCGCCATCTGTGCCTTCGCAGGGATGGTTCTGCTTTCAGCCGTTTCGACCATGCTCCTCCCGATCTCCCTGTGGACGATCGTCTTTGCGGCCGCAGGTCTTTGCGCGGGTTTTCTGTTCTCCCACAATCGCTTCGGTGGGGATCGCTGGCTCGGCCGTTAAAGGCCGACATCTCAGTCATCAGGTGTCTGTGCTTCAAGCGGAAGCACCATCTGCTGATTGTCTGCGTCCGACAATGCTGGGGAACGTTTTTCATGCTCCAAGCCTCATCTGCGTCCCTTCCCCTGTTTTCCCCCCGATCCTTCTGGGATAGTTTCCGCGCAGGCATGAACTCCGTCCTGCAGGAAAGCTCCAGACCGCATGAGCCGTATTGAAACCGATGGCATGGGCCAGATCGAAGTTGCTGATGATGTTCTGTGGGGCGCTCAGACACAGCGCTCCCTGAAATATTTCAGCATCGGCCGCGAACTGATGCCGCAGGAAATGATCGAGGCTTATGCGATCATGAAGCGTGCCTGCGCCTCGGCCAATGCAGCCAGTGGCCGTCTGTCCCAGGATCGCGCCGATCTGATCCATACCGTCTGCGATGAGATCATGACCGGGCAGCATAACCGGATGTTTCCGCTCCATGTCTGGATGACGGGCTCTGGCACGCAGTTCAACATGAACGTCAATGAAGTCATCGCAAACCGGGCCAGCCAACTCACGGGTCAGCCGTTGGGTAGCAAGACACCATTGCACCCGAACGACCACGTCAACATGGCGCAGTCCACCAACTGCAACTTCCCAACCGCCATGCACATTGCGGCTGTTCTGGGTGTACATCGCCGCCTCATTCCTGCCCTCACCAGACTGCGGGATGCCATCGCTGCCAAAGCTGAAGAATGGAAGGATCTGGTCAAGGTTGGCCGCACGCATCTTCAGGATGCTGTCCCCATTACGCTTGGTCAGGAATGGTATGGCTACGCCGGGATGCTGACAGACAATATCGCACGCCTTGAAGCAGCCCGTGATGGCCTCCTCCCGTTGGCTCTCGGCGGAACGGCGCTCGGCACTGGCGTGAATACAGACCCCGGATTTGACACCCGTGCCTGTGGAGAAATCGCGCATCTGACGCAACTGGGCTTCACGGCTGGCGAAAACAAATTCGCCCTTCAGGGCGCGCACGATGCACTGGTCCACCTGTCGGGTTGCCTGCGGACTGCGGCGGGAAGCCTGTTCAAGATTGCCAATGACATCCGCCTGCTGGCCTGCGGCCCTCGTGCTGGTTTCGGCGAACTGCTGCTGCCGGAAAACGAGCCAGGCTCTTCCATTATGCCAGGCAAGATCAACCCGACACAGGCTGAAGCCCTGTCCATGCTGGCCCTGCAGGTCATGAGCAATGATGTGGCGGTTGGCTTGGGCGGGGCGTCCGGCATGATCGACATGAATGTGTACAAGCCGCTCATGATCCACAACATTATGCAGGGCATCACGCTTCTTCATGACGGGTCAGAGAACTTCCGTCAGCATCTTGTCGAAGGCATTCGCGCTAACGAAGACAAACTGAAGCAGGATCTGGACCGCTCCCTCGTGCTTGTTACGGCACTTTCTCCCGCCATTGGATACGACAAGGCCGCACAGGTCGCCCATCATGCGATGGAAAAGAACCTGAGCCCCAAGGAAGCTGCTCTGGAACTGGGCTTCATGACAGCCGATGACTATGACCGCGTTGCAGATCCGCGGCTGATGCTGTCTCCCAACATCAAGGCACCTCAGGGCCAGTAACAAGACAATACCGGCCCTGCATGACGAAAACTTCATGCGGGGCCGGTGGCAGACGAGCATCCGTGCTGGTAGGGCAGAAACAACCCTGCAATTCTCATCGGAGATGACAGACAGATGATGTCCCGCCGCGCGCTGCTGCTTGCCCTGTCCCTTCTTTCCCCCGTTTCTGCCTTTCCTGCCCTGGCGGCAGATGCCCCGAAGGACACACCCAAAGCTGACGCAGCCAAGGCCTCAGACAGCTTTACCGGTGAAGCCGCTCTGCTTCCCACTGACTCCGTTACGAAGCATCATCTGAATGGCATCGCCTACACCGCGCATGCTGGCACCCTGACCCTCCGTGGCCCCGATGGGAAGCCGACTGCGCGCATGTTCTACGTGTCCTACACCAAGGACGGCGCAGCGGACGCCAAGCGTCCTGTCTCGTATTTCTTCAACGGTGGCCCCGGTGCCGCGACAGCCTACCTGAACCTTGGCGCCGCAGGCCCGGTCGCACTGACAATGCCTCCCAAGGATGCAACCGACGGCACCCACGCGAAGCTTGGTGACAATCCGGATAGCTGGCTTCCGTTCACGGACATGGTGTTCTTCGATGCCGTAGGGACAGGCTATTCACGCCCGCTCGACACCGCCAAGGCTGGAGACCAGTTTTACGGCGTCAAACAGGATGCCAGCACGTTTGCCAAGGCCATCCAGCTCTGGACAGCCAAGAACAGTCGTCAGTCCTCCCCGCATTATCTAGTAGGTGAAAGCTACGGTGGGATCCGCTCCATCCAGGTCGCCAATGCGCTTCAGATGGAACAGGGAATTCTGTTGAACGGCGTCGTGATGCTGTCGCCTGCCATCGAGATGCCGCTTCTGGACACGGACGAGAACCCTCTGTCTGCTGCCCTCATGATCCCCAGCCTGATTTCGGCACATGAAAGCCCGAACGTCACCCAGCAGTCGGCTGATGCAGCATATGAATGGGCGATGGGCACTTATCTTCCCAAGGTTGCGGGCAAAATTCCCAGTGGCGAAGACGGAAAGACATTCTACGCCGAAGTCGCTCACCGTACAGGCCTTCCGGAAGATGTCGTAACGCGCCAGCATGGTGTGCCGGCTATCGGGTCGCATGACGTCATGTCCCAGAACGGTCGCCTGCACGGCCTGTATGACTTTACGCAGACGATTGCCGATCCTGCGGCAGACGGTCTGGACGAGAGCCCTGACCCAACGCTGTTTGGCTTTGGCCGGGCCTATGGCAATGCGTTCTCTGGTTATGCCGCCAACGACCTCGGTTTCCAGACTCCGCTGACCTATGATCTGCTCTCCTTCAAGGTCAATTCAAGCTGGAAATGGAGCGAAAACGGCCCCGCTCCCATCCATCAGATTCCGGTTCTGAACCGTCTTCTGGCGCTTGATCCCGGTCTGCGTGTGTTCGTTGCAAACGGGTACTACGATCTTGCCTGCCCATTCGGCACAGCCCGCTGGATGAAGGACCATCTGACGGTCGGAGCAGACCGCGTTTCCCTGCATCTCTATCAGGGTGGCCACATGCTCTATACGCGCCCGGCCAGCCGTCATGCTCTATCTCTGGACGTCGCATCCTGGATGCAACAGGACGCAATCCAGCAGTAAGCCAAATTGACAACAGGGGGCCGAGAACCTTAAGGTTCACGATATATTCCTGTTGAATTGTCGTATTTTCACAGGGGTTTGCTTTTCGAGCAGCCCCTGCCTAGATGACAAGACCAAACACTTTCTGCATTTCCGCCAAGAGGGATTTTCAGACCTTGACCTTATCGTCGAAGATCTCTCTCCAGTCGGGGCAGCCCCTTTCAGATGCGCTGCTCACATCCTGTGATCGTGAGCAGATCCATCGCCCCGATGCGATCCAGCCCTACGGGCTTCTCCTGATTGCCAAGGCCGATACCCTCCAGATTATTGCCGGCGCAGGCGATCTGGAAGCGCGCCTCAATCCGAACTGGCTGGGCCAGAGCCTGCCTGATCTTCTGAACATTCCAACGGATGGGCTGAAACAGTCAGGCGGCAAGGCCCTAAATAATACCCGGGTCTCCGGCCTGCAGGATGAGACGTTCAATGCCCAGTTCCATCTCTCTGGCGAGCACCTCCTGGTCGAGCTGGAACCTCTGGACAGTCGTAATTTCCTGACGTGGGAAATCTTCAGCCAGATTGATGCCACAGCTGATCGTTTCGAGCGTTGCCCGGACATTGCCGCCGTGTGCCATCACGGCGCACAGGTCTTCGCGAAGCTGACCGAATTTGATCGTGTGCTTGTCTACCGCTTTCAGGAAGACGGCTCTGGCTGCGTGATGGGGGAAAAGCGCAATGAGGCTTTCCCATCCCTCATGAACCACCACTTTCCGGCCAGCGATATTCCCCGGCAGGCGCGTGCGCTTTATCTGCGCAACCGTATCCGTGTCATTCCAGACATTCATTACGAAGCTGCCCCTATTCGCCCTGTTGAGGCTGGCACCACAGGCATCGACCTGAGCGATGTGCAGCTTCGCAGCATATCACCCGTTCATTTGCAGTATATGTCGAATATGGGCGTAGCGGCCTCAGCCTCCATCTCGCTGGTCGTGGACGGCATTCTGTGGGGCATGATCACCTGCCACAACGCGACACCGCGCATTCTCTCCGAGGACATCAGAGCCGCATGCCGGACGCTCGCTGGCGTCATGTCACGTCAGCTTCGAAACAAGGAAGAACTCATCACGTATCAGGAGCGTCTGCGCCTGAGGAATGCGATTGAGTTCGCGACGTCCCATTTCGACCCTGCCGCGTCCGTAAAGGACAACCTGCAGCGATCCGTCACGGAGTTGCGCAGCCTGTTTCCCTGCGATGGCTTTGCAGTCATTGATCAGAAAGAGATTAAGACGTCTGGCAAGGTTCCTGAACATTCGGATCTCTTGGCCATTCGGGACTGGCTCCGCCTGGGCAGCAACGGCGGGATTTTCTGTAGCTCCTGCCTGGGCAAGGACTACCCTCCCGCAGAAATGTGGCCCGAGGCTTCTGCCGGAATTCTGGCCATCACACTGCCTTTCCGAACCTCCCTGACGCTTGTCTGGAGCCGGGTCGAGATCGTTCAGGTCATTGAGTGGGCTGGCAATCCTCACAAGGGAGCGCCTGACCATGACGGCATTCTGCATCCTCGCAAGTCTTTTGAGTCCTGGGAGCAGACCGTTCTGGGTCATTCCCATCGATGGACGACAGAACAGAAGCAGGCCGCCCGTCGCCTTCGCCCCAGCCTGATTGCCGATTATCAGACCCAGCAACTCCGCGAGCTGAATGCGACCCTGACGGCGACAGTTCAGGAACGTGAGAGCCTGATTCAACAGAAAGACTTCCTGATCCGTGAGGTAAACCACCGTGTGCAGAACTCACTGCAAATGGTGGCATCTTTCCTGAAGCTTCAGGCCCGGACGTCCACGAACGAAGAAACGACCGAGGCCCTTTCTGAAGCCCAGCACCGAATTGCGGCCATCGGGCTGGTTCAT
Source organism: Gluconobacter sp. DsW_058 (assembly GCF_002153615.1). NCBI lineage: Bacteria > Pseudomonadati > Pseudomonadota > Alphaproteobacteria > Acetobacterales > Acetobacteraceae > Gluconobacter > Gluconobacter sp. DsW_058. The sequence continues at coordinate 25,334 of NZ_JOPH01000057.1, read as the reverse complement.
CGGCGTCTGTATCGTGGCGATCAGATGGGCATGGTTGATCTGAGCCGCTACCTTGAAGAGTTGATGGAAGAGCTCTGCTCTTCACTTGGCGAGGAGTGGCAGGCGCAGCTTCGCATGGTTCTGTCACCCGTCTCCATTTCAGCAGACCGCGCCATCAATGTAGGGCTGGTGCTGACGGAACTGGTCATCAATGCCAGCAAATATGCCTACGGCGGCCAGGCCGGTCCGCTTTACCTCTCGCTTTCCGTCACTGGCGACCGTCTGACGCTGACTGTTTCAGATCAGGGCCGTCATGACATCAATCTGAACGGAAGCGGTTTCGGGACACGCATGATGAAGGCTGTCGTCGGAAGCCTTGGTGGTACCCTCACCTATACGCCGCTTTCCCCGGGCCTTGAGGCTGTCATGGCCGTGCCGCTCGACATCAACGGACCTGCCTCAGCGCATGAAGACATTCCTGACGGTCTGTATTCCTGAAAGCATCTGTCTGAGCACAAAAAAAGCGCCTGCTCCCTCATGAGAGCAGGCGCTTTTTTTATATGGCCGCAATAGAGCGAATATCACTCAGGAAACCAGATTGCCTTCTTTGTCCACGAGCGTGATCGGATAATCACCCGTGAAGCAGGCATCGCAGTAGCGACCTGCGCCATCCGTACGACTTTCATGACCCAGCGCCCGATAGAGGCCATCAAAGCTGATGAAGGCGAGGCTATCCACACCGATAACAGCAGCCATTTCTTCCATCGTATGCGTTGCTGCCATCAGCTTGCTCTCTTCGGGCGTATCAATGCCATAGAAGCAAGGGTGGCGCGTTGGTGGGGACGTAATGCGCATATGCACTTCCGTCGCACCGGCCGCGCGCACCATATCCACAATCTTGCGAGACGTCGTTCCCCGTACAATCGAATCATCGACCAGAACGACCCGACGCCCAGCCAGAACCGGACGATTGGCGGAATGCTTCATCTTCACGCCAAGATTTCGGATCTGATCCGTTGGCTCAATGAATGTCCGGCCGACGTAATGATTGCGAATGATACCCAGCTCAAACGGGATACCGCTCTCAGCCGCATATCCGATAGCAGACGGAACGCCGGAGTCCGGCACTGGAACGACAACGTCTGCTTCGACTGCCGTCTCGCGTGCCAGCTCTGCACCGATGCGCTTGCGGGCTTCATAGACAGGCTGGCCTTCAAGCACTGAATCAGGCCGTGCAAAGTAGATGTATTCAAAAACGCAGAAGCGCCCACCCTGATCGCCAAACGGGCGAAGGGACCGAAGCCCCTCAGAGTTTATCACTACGATTTCGCCGGGCTCGATGTCACGAACGTATTCTGCGCCAATGATGTCGAGCGCACAGGTCTCACTGGAAAGAACCCAGCCACCGTTCGAATCTTCGTAACCCGGCATCCGACCCAGAACCAGCGGACGAACGCCCAGTGGATCACGCATGCCGATCAGGCCATCATCGGGCGTCAGGGTAATGAGGGAGTAAGCTCCCTTCACCTGCTTGACGGCATCAATGAAGCGATCGAGCACCGTGGTGTAGAGGGAAATGGCGATGAGATGGATGAAGACTTCCGTATCCGTGGAGGAATGGAAGATACATCCGCGCTTTACCAGCGCCTGCTTCAGTGTGGCAGAGTTGGTCAGATTTCCGTTATGGGCAACGGCCAGACCACCAAACTCGTAATCCGCATACAGCGGCTGCACATTCCGGACATGCGTTCCGCCTGTGGTGGCGTATCGGTTATGACCGATGGCAACACTTCCAGGTAGCGTCGCCATGACACGGCTGTCTCCGAAGACATCACCGACCAGCCCCAGACCTTTGTGCTGATGGAACCGTTCGTTATCGAAACTGACGATTCCGGCAGCTTCCTGACCACGATGCTGAAGCGCATGGAGTCCTAGAGCGGTCAGGGCAGACGCATCAGGCACGCCCCAGACGCCGAAAACGCCACATTCCTCGTAAGGACGGTTGAGAGTATCGGAGGCAGTCATGCAGTTCGGCCTTTCCGGACTGGGTTCACAACGACGCGTCATGACCGCTTGTGGGCGGCGATGCAAGATGTGGTTGCAATGAATGTGGCAGATAACCGGCAAGTCGGGATGCTCCGGCCTCAATATATGGCCCGGTGAAGCTTCCCTGCATCAGGTAGGAGGTCCAGGACCCGAAAAAAGACCCTGCCAGCAGATAAAGTGCGATCAGCATCACATATCCGCGCAGAATGCCGAAAATAGCGCCCAGTATGCGGTCTACGCCACCAAAAAGAGTGCCCCTCACAGCTGCGCCGACACGCCCGGCGATCGTCGTCAGCGTCAGCAGGATGACGATGAACAGGACTGCCGCGCTTGCGCTCTCCGCCAGCCAGCTCTCATGCAGATAAGGAGAAATCCATGGAACCAGGGCAGCATGGAACCGATAGGTGAGAATGACGGCCGAAGCCCACGCGACAAGCCCGGAAAGCTCTGTGGTAAAACCGCGTGTCAGTCCCCAAAGAGCAGACAGACCAATCACGATCAGCACGCCGATATCCAGCCGGCTCAGGTCATCCGGCGAAATATGAGACAGATCTGGAAGAGAGGGCATGGCTCAGGGCAATTTGGTGGAACGATAGTGGCCGCCTTTACGCGGACGGATGCCATTAGCACGAAGTTCTTCCGCAAGGCGGATTCTTTCGTTCAGCTCTGCCCAGACCTGATCAGCTTCAACGCCACGGGCTTTCCACACCTTCTCAAGAAGACCGACGAAAGCCGCGCTTTCACGGACCAAACCGGCGCGATCATTGACCATGACATGCAGAACGCAGTTTGAAGCCGAATTGCCCAGCCGGGTCGCCAGTTTCGTGACTTTGCGGGTTTTCCGGAATGGGAGAAGGTCTTCCTTAAGCGGCATCACTCTATGATGAGGGTGATGGCCTATGGACGCAAGGCCATCACCCTCAATCATTCCGCGTCAGGTGTTATTCCGCAATCGTTTCTACTTCATTTTCCGGAACATAAAGTTTTGCACCATGTTCCTGAAAGACTTCACTCATCTGCGCCATCCCATCCTGACGTTCTGCCTCTCGGCGAATGTCGTGGCTGATCTTCATGGAGCAGAACTTCGGGCCGCACATCGAACAGAAATGCGCCGTCTTGTGAGCCTCTTTTGGAAGCGTTTCGTCGTGGAAGCTGCGTGCCGTATCCGGGTCCAGCGCCAGATTGAACTGATCTTCCCACCGGAACTCGAACCGTGCGCGGGACAGGGCATCATCCCGCAACTGAGCTGCTGGATGCCCCTTTGCCAGATCAGCAGCATGAGCCGCAATCCGGTAGGTTATGACACCCGTCTTCACGTCTGAGCGGTCCGGCAGACCCAGATGCTCCTTCGGTGTCACGTAGCAAAGCATCGCCGTCCCGAACCAGCCAATCATGGCCGCCCCGATACCCGACGTGATGTGATCATAGCCCGGCGCAATGTCGGTCGTTAGCGGGCCAAGCGTATAGAACGGCGCTTCGCCACATTCCTTAAGCTGCTTGGTCATGTTGACCTTGATCTTGTGCATCGGCACGTGACCTGGCCCTTCAATCATGACCTGACAGCCCTTTGCCCAAGCCACCTTCGTCAGTTCGCCCAACGTCGTCAGTTCAGCAAACTGCGCCGCATCATTCGCGTCGGCAATCGACCCAGGACGCAGCCCATCCCCCAGTGAAAAGGTGATGTCATACCGGCGCATGATGTCGCAGATCTCTTCGAAGTGTTCGTAGAGAAAGCTCTCGCGGTGATGCGCCAGACACCAGGATGCCATGATGGAGCCACCACGGGAGACAATTCCCGTGGTACGCTTTGCTGTCAGCGGGATGTGCTGAAGGCGGACACCAGCATGAATTGTGAAATAATCCACGCCCTGCTCGGCCTGTTCGATCAGCGTGTCGCGGAAGATTTCCCACGTCAGCTTCTCAGGAACACCATTCACCTTCTCCAGCGCCTGATACAGCGGCACCGTGCCGATCGGCACTGGAGAGTTCCGCATGATCCAGTCACGGATGTTGTGAATGTTCCGCCCTGTAGAGAGATCCATCACCGTGTCCGCGCCCCAGCGGATGGACCAGACCAGTTTTTCCACCTCTTCGGCCGCAGAAGACGTCACAGCCGAATTGCCGATATTGGCGTTCACCTTCACAAGGAAGTTGCGGCCAATAATAACCGGCTCAAGTTCCGGATGGTTGATATTGGCGGGAATGACAGCCCGCCCCCGCGCCACTTCTTCGCGCACGAATTCTGGCGTGATGAACGCTGGAATTTCCGCACCGAAATCCTCGCCATCTGCCCGGCGCTCTTCCGCTCCCTCAGCCATTTCAGCACGGCAGACGTTTTCGCGATGAGCAATATAGATCATCTCTTCCGTGATGATCCCGGCCCTTGCGTATTCATACTGCGTGACGTGCTGTGCGCCCTCACCCGAATAGACTTCGTGCGGTGCCGGACACGCCGGAACAGCTTGCGCCTCACTTGCGAAGCCGTTGTCTTCCGGCTTCACGGCCCGCGCTGCAACTCGCTCGAAACCCCGCTTGGTAAGCCATTCTGCACGTGGAGCCGAGAGGCCCTTCGTCACATCAATCGTGACAGACGTGTCTGTATAAGGACCAGACGTGTCATAAACTCTGACAGGCGCTTCATTCGCTGACGGATGCAGCGCAATTTCGCGATATGGAACCAGAATATCCGGGCGTCCCGGCGCTTCGGACCATTTCTTACAGGAACCCTGAATCGGGCCTGTCGTCACATGGCCTACAGCTGGTCTCTGGTTCAGGTTTTGTGGAATGTCACCCATGTTCGCCCCCTCTGAGGCAGAGGGAGCAACAGCACGCACCACTGGCAAAGCCAGTTTCGTTGTGTCTCAACACCATTCCCTCCGCCGGTTCTAACCGGATCAGGTTTCCCGGATGCAGGATGCACCCGGCAGGGTCGTCACACCGCAGACCTTACAGTCCTTCAGTGACCTCTCAGCTTCTTTTGGCGAAGCTCCCCCTGGTAGGGGCCACACTCATCGCATCGGCTTCATCCTGTCAATGCGTTTCACCGTGAAGTGAGCGGAGGAAACAGCTATGACCTGCTTTACGTTTTGAGGAGACACGCTCTTGAACCTGTATGTTTTCTATCTCGGTGGCGCAGCACCCGGCGCGAACATCGAAGTTCATGATGTTCAGTTTGCTATCGCGAACAAGCCGGAAGATGCTTATCCATCACTTGCAGAACGCTGGTTTGGGGTTCGGAATTCCCTGCACGTCGATGCCTACGGCATCATCACATGGGCGGACGGGCACGCCGTCACACTCAGTCCTGAAAAGCCTACAGGCTCCCAATCGCTCTATTTCATCAATATGGGTGGATATGCGGCCGGTGAGTTGAAGGAAGAGCACGCTTTTACCTTCCTCGTCGCCACATCGGCAGAGGATGCCAAGGCAAAGGCCAAAAAGACCCTATTACCGGGCTATGACCATCGCCACCGCGACAACTTCATGGAAGTGGATGACTGCCTGCCTCTGGAACAGATTGACGGGCTTTATATCCATCTGACTCCACAGGACGACGGGCACCCTGTCACAGCGCTTTGGCAAGGCTACCGTAAGATCTGACGTTCCTGCGCTTTATCTCACGGAGCTACTCATGCCTGACCAGATGCCAGTTTACCTGTTTTCTTACGGAACACTCCAGCAACCCGAGGTTCAGCTGTCCTCATTCGGTCGCCTGCTGCATGGCGAAGAGGATGCGATGACGGGCTATCAGGCGTCGATGATGGAAATCACAGACGCCGCTGTCATCAAGGCCAGCGGCAAACGCTTTCATCCTGTTATTCGCCCGAGTGACAATCCACAGGACGAAATCACAGGGCAAGTCTTCTGCATCACTGAAGCTGAGCTTCTCGCTGCGGATGCTTACGAAGTGTCCAGCTACAAAAGGGTGCAAGTTACACTGCGCTCAGGCAAAAATGCGTGGGTCTACGTGCACGCCTGACCAGCTCGGAATCAAAAAAGGCAGCCAGTGACCCGGCTGCCTTTTCCAGAATTCAGAACGCTGGCCTACCTGACTTCAGGCAGCCTCAGAGCGCTTGAGCTGACGTTCGCGCCAAAGCGTGGAGAGTGCTTCAACCAGTTCATCAATTGCTTCGTTCGTATGAAGCGGCGTCGGCGTCAGACGCAGACGCTCCGTTCCGCGCGGAACGGTCGGGAAGTTAATAGGCTGGATATAATGCCCGAAGCGGTTCAGCAACTCATCGGAGAGATCCCGACATAGCTCAGCCTCGCCCACCATGACGGGTACGATATGGCTCGGATTGCCGACATGCGGAATGCCTGCCTTGTCCAGAGCGGCCCGCAGATAGGCAACAGCGCGCTGCTGTCCTTCACGTTCTGCGCTGCTGCGCTTGAGATAACGGACGCTGGCCAGCGCACCCGCAGCAATCATCGGCGGCAGAGCCGTGGAGAAAATGAAGCCTGAACCGAAAGAGCGCACGAAATCGCAAAGCGGTGCAGAGGCAGCAATATAGCCACCCACGACGCCATAACCCTTGCCGAGCGTCCCTTCGATCACCGTCAGACGATGTGACAAGCCCAGCTTCTCAGCAACGCCTGCGCCGTGATCGCCATACATGCCCACGGCATGAACTTCATCAAGGTAAGTCATGGCGCCGTATTTGTCGGCCAGATCACAGAACGCTTCGATCGGGGCGATATCGCCATCCATGGAATAGACGGACTCAAACGCGATGATCTTGGGGACGTCTGCTGGAAGTTCCTTCAGGCGACGCTCCAGATCTTCCACATCGTTGTGACGGAAAATCTGCTTTTCAGCGCGGGAATGACGGATCCCCTCAATCATGGAGGCATGGTTCAGTTCATCAGACAGAACCACACAGTTCCGCAGACGGCCCGCAATAGTGCCGAGCGTTACCCAGTTGGACAGATAGCCCGAGTTGAAAAGCAGGGCGCTTTCTTTCCCGTGAAGGGAAGCCAGCTCTTTTTCCAGTTCCACATGATAGTGGTTCGTGCCGGAAATGTTGCGCGTTCCACCTGCGCCAGCGCCCGTCTCATCAAGGGCATCATGCATCGCCTTGAGGACTTCCGGGTGTTGCCCCATGCCGAGATAATCGTTGGAACACCACACTGTGACGTCACGACCGAGCCCATGATGATAGGCTTTCGGGAAATTGCCGGACCGGCGCTCAAGTTCCGCAAAGTAACGGTAGCTGCCATCGGCGCGCAGACCGTCCAGGGCGGACTGGAACATCGCATCATAATTCATCGCGTTTTCTCCTGCGCGGCACTGTAATCCTGTGAAATCTTTCCGCCAAGGGCCTGCTCCAGATAGGCCAGCAGAACACGGAGCCGCGCAGGCATCTGCATCCGGGTGGCACCACACCCCACGACCATGAACCAGACCGACAGAACACTGCCCCGCCACCTGGGCAGAACCTCAACCAATCGCCCCGCATCCAGATCCCTCCGCAGCATGAAATCTGGCAGAAGCGCTAGGCCTGAGCCATTTCGGAGCGCGGGCAAAAGCATGTCCCCACTATTCACCATCATCCTGCTTCGCAGACGAACAGAGGCCTGCTGGCCGTTCTCATGCGTAAGGCGAAGAAGGTCTGGCAGATCGGAATTCGCGTAGAGCAACCCTGCATTGCCTGAAAGATCTTCCGGCTTTTCGATCGTCCCGAGTCTCTCCTTCATTTGTGGCGAACAGACCAGCCGCATCACGGAACGACAAAGAAGATGAGCCCCTCCGTTGGTTACGGGGGCGAGATCTCCCGGTGTAATGCGGACGGCTGCTTCGAACCGGCCACTCAGCAGATCGACGGTCCGGTCATCCAGATCAATCTCCATGGAAATATCCGGATACCGGTCCATAAATTCCGGCAGAACAGGCCCGAGAATATCCAGCCCGAACCCCATAGGGGCCGCCAGGCGGATCGTTCCTCTCGGGCTGACTGAGCCTTCCCGCAGTTCTGCTTCCAATCCTTCGCCATCAGCCAACATCCGCCGAGCGCGTTCCAGGCACGCCACTCCGGCCGATGTCAGGGAAAGATGACGCGCACTCCGCTGAAAGAGAGTCGTTTTCAGGCGATGCTCCAGACGCGCAATCACCTTGGACACTGTAGGCGGGGACAGCCCAAGAGTGCGTGCTGCAGAGGCGAACGAGCCGCTTTCAGCGACACGGGCAAAAACAGCCCAGCCTTCCAGATCAGGGAGCATACAGCCTCTCTAAGATGCGCTTTATGGAAACTTTATATTTCCATCAATTCCATTTTCTTTACGCCACATCGCGCCCATCTTGAAGGCCATAACCTTTACTGAGGAGCGACCAATGCTCGATATCAGACCCTTCTCCTCGCTTGGCCACGCCAACCATGGATGGCTGGACGCCCGGCATCATTTCTCTTTCGCTGGCTACACGGATCGGCACCGCATGCACTGGGGCCGTCTGCGCGTCTGGAACGATGATAAAATCGAAGGTGGGACAGGCTTCGGCGCTCATCCGCACAAGGACATGGAAATCATCACCTATGTTCGCACCGGAGCCATTTCTCACGAAGACAGCCTTGGCAACAAAGGCCGTACGGAAGCTGGTGACGTTCAGGTCATGTCTGCCGGCAGCGGCATCGTCCATGCCGAGTTCAATAAGGAAACCGAAGACACCACCCTCTTCCAGATCTGGATCATCCCCAATGAACCAGGTGGCACGCCCAGCTGGGGCACCCGTCCTTTTCCTAAGGACGCCCGCAGCGGAAGGTTTGTAACTCTTGCGTCCGGCTTTCCAGAGGATGACGCTCTGCCGATCCGCGCCAAGGGACGCGTTCTGGGGGCAACCCTAAAAGCGGGCGAGACCCTGACTTTCGAAACGAGCCGGGAGAACTTTTCCTATCTCGTACCCGCAACAGGAAGTCTGGAAATCGAGGGTCGCACCGTTGCAACGCGGGACGGGGCAGCTCTGACGGATGTGGAAACCATCGTCATGACTGCCCTGGAAGACGCAGAAATTGTGCTGGTAGAAAGTGGCCCGTTAGACTGATGCGGAAGGGCGGAAACATCACGCAAAGGTGTTTCCGCCCCATGCTACACACGCCTTCCTCAAACGTTGTTATGACAGGGCCAAGTCCCACCGGATGCGGCCAGTTTCTCCCTTGATGAGGAGTACGGGTCATGACAACCACGACTGAGACCAAAGGCCAGAAATCCACCTCGCTGTTCGTCCGCTTCGGGGACTGGCTCAGCAATGCAAGCATGGACAGGTCTGGCTTGACGGAAGTGACAATCCGTCTGATGCGTGACGACTGTCACCTTGCCACCCGTGTGAGCGAAATTCACAACACGGAAACCAACCCGCTCACCCCCAAGGAAGTCGAAACGCTCATGGGTGAGAAGCATCTCAAGTATATTGCAGACCAGACGGGACAGTCGCTTGAAGCGATTGAGGATGCCCTGACACAAGTCCTCCCCATGCTTGCTAACCTGCTTCGCGTGGATCCAGAGCGCCTGTTCCAGTACCAATGCAAGATCTGAAGGCATGACCGGCAGCTCTTTCATGTTTGTAGAGAGCTGCCGGTTATGCTGGCTACAGCCCTTCGGCTGTCCGGGTCATACGTCGTCGTCTTGACCGACCGTCTACACTGGCGAACCGCTCGGTAATCTGAGCGGTCGTTTCAGCACCCGCCAAAATAAGGCCAGACGCCTCAGAGCAACCGGTTTTCTGAACGAATTCCAGTTGCTTTGGCGTGTCCACACCCGTGGCACGAATGCACAAGCCCAGCGCTTTGACGGCTTCAAGAGCAGCACGATAGAAAACAACTGCACCTTCATCGAGTTCTGGCACACTCCCCTGCAAACTCCAGGACAGCGTAGATGCAGACAGAACTGCGAGATCAAACTGCACGCCATCCAGCAGGCCGCTGATGGCGCGTTCTCTCAGCAAAGTCAGACTGGAGACCGAGGAGCCAAACCCGTTCGTGAAGATCTGAACGCCACGGTCCCGGAGAGATGCCAGCGTGTAACAGACTTCGCGCTCCTCCTGAGCAATCCCGCTTTCCTGGAAAACCAGATCCAGACGTGAAATCGGGAACCCACTCTGATCCAGAACACTGTTCAAGCGACCATTGAAAGCGGTGTCAGGCGCCTGATCGTCTTCAAGTGAAACCATGAGCCGCATACCATCTGGCCAGTTCGCGGCCTGCGTACATGCAACCTGCAGGAGCTCCAGATCAAACTCTCTCTGCTGCTGCTCCAGCGGCTTGCGACGACTTCTCCGAACGGTCCGTCGGGGAATAGCCAACCAGAGCTGACTCATGTCCACCTGAGCACCAATCAGCTTTTCCATTCCCGCTCGGCCAGCCCCCATCCGAGGCAGCCACCTCAAAGGCGGCAGTGCACTTTTCTGCCGCGCCCGGCGACTGCGCAGGGTGGTGGCGAACATCGTGGCACTCGTCGGAGAAATATTCGTCTCGGACCTCACAGGATCATCTCTCCGGTCTCTGGTCACAGCGCCAGTCACTCCGGGGCCAAATGAGGCTGCGTCCGCAAAACTGACATCCCGTCCTGCATCATCCAATTTCGAACATCTCCTGTTCCATATGTGCGACAGAATGACGGGAGAAGGCTAATTTTCCCTTAACAACTCCCATTTCCCGCTCACTTTCCCGTGGGGGCGCAACAAAATGGCTGTGGAACCAAGAGTGAAATTCTTCGTTCGCTCAATCAGGACAATTCTGCTACCGATTCTGCTCAAGCGGATTTTCCGTGCCACTTCCTTCAAGCGCGCAGGTTCAATCTGCCTGTCAGGACATTGTTGATGACGGATGCTCTCGCTCGCTCCGCCCCGAACACGTCTTCCCGCAACTCTCTCAAGGCTTTGCTACCTTTCTGGCAGGTGACGTTCGCGTCCTTTCTGGGATGGTTTCTGGACGCTTTTGACCAGACATCCCTGATGTTCACACTGCCGGACATCGCTCATGATTTCAGCTGCACCATCGGCACACTGGGAATGGTTCTGACGGCCCAGTCCCTTGGACGCGCCATCGGCAACACAAGCTGGGGCTGGCTCGCGGACCGTTACGGCCGTCGTCTGGCCTTTATGCTCGGCGTGGTCTGGTTCGGTGTCTTTTCTGCCATGACGGGCCTGTCCCACAGTCTTCTGATGCTGGGCATAGTCCAATTCCTGTTCGGAATCGGTTTTGGTGGCGAATGGACCGCCTCTGCAGCCCTCCTGATGGAAAGTGTTCCCGCCTGGACACGCCCGATGGCGTCTGCGCTCATGATGTCAGGTTATGAAGTCGGATATTTTGCAGCAGCCGGTGCGCAGGCTCTGATCCTGCCGCATTATGGCTGGCGCGTGCTGTTCTTCATCGGATTGGCGCCTGCTCTTCTGGCGATTTTCATTCGTCTCGGGGTCAAGGAAAGCCCGGTCTGGCTGCGGAACCGGGCAGACCGCGCGGCCGGTCAGGCCAAAACGCCGACACAGCCTCTTCCCAAGGTAAAATTCCGCCTGAACGGAGCGGCCATACAGGCAATTGCCTTCATGGCATTTCTGGAATTTCAGAAAGCGGCCATTTACACATTTTACCCCACGATCCTGCGTGGCAGCCATCACCTGACACCGCAGGACATCTTCATTCCCATTACCCTCTACTGCATCGGATCGTTCGCTGGAAAAATCCTGTGTGGCTGGCTTGCAGAACGATGGGGCGACCTGAAGGTCATGCTGGGGGCGATCGCGATTGTTGTTCTGACAATCTGGCCGTTCCTGAGCGCTCCGTCCTGGAGCATGCTGCTGACGGCAGCCTTCGTTATGGGCGCTGCGGCATCCGGTATCTTCGCCCTCGTGCCGCATTATCTGGCGAAATGCTTCCCTTCCGAGACACGTAGCTTCGGAATGGGGCTGGGTTATGCCCTAGGATCTATCGGGCAGGGTATTGCCGGATGGCTGATCCCGGGAATTGGCCGGACCCCGATTACACTCCCGCTCACTGCGGAAGCCTTCGTGGTCGGGTCCAGTGCCGTCACGGCCGGCATCGCCCTGCTTCAGCCGAAGCACCTTCCGGGTGAAACCATGGAAGGCGACGAAGAAGCAGCCTCTTAAAGAGAGGCTGCCAGCCACTCGGCGGTACGGATTCCATCTATGCCGGCGGACAGAATACCGCCAGCATATCCTGCCCCTTCTCCCGCTGGGAAAAGCCCACGCAATGTTGGGCTCTGGCCATCACGGTCTCGCTGAAGCCGGATCGGGGAAGACGTACGCGTTTCCACTCCGGTCATGACAGCATCATCCATCGAGAAGCCCTTTAACTTGCGCTCAAAACGCGGCAAAGCTTCACGAATGGCGTCCGAAACAAAATCCGGCAGACAGAGTGTCAGATCAGTGGGCGTCACACCCGGCTGGTAGGACGGCACGACGTCCCCCAGCGTTGTGGAAGGGCGACCGGCCAGAAAATCCCCGACGCGCTGTGCAGGAGCACGGTAATCGCCGCCACCGGCCACAAACGCCGCCTTTTCCCATTTCCGCTGAAGTTCGACACCCGCCAGAACATCGTTCGGAAAGTCCTTTTCCGGCGTCACTTCAACGACAATTCCACTATTCGCATTCCGTTCGGCACGGGAATACTGGCTCATGCCATTGGTCACGACCTGTCCAATCTCAGACGTCGCCGCCACGACCTGTCCGCCCGGGCACATGCAGAACGAATACACAGCCCGGCCATTCGACGCGTGATGAACCAGCTTGTAATCAGCGGCACCGAGCAGGTCGTTCCCGGCGTATGAGCCAAAACGGGCTGTATCAATGACAGACTGGGGATGTTCGATCCGCACACCGATAGAGAACGGCTTGGCATCCATGGCGACATTCGCATCACGGAGCATTTCGAAGGTGTCGCGTGCGGAATGCCCAACGGCCAGAATAACGCGCTCGGCAGGCAGGGTCTCTCCCGTTGAAAGGCGTAGGCCTCGCAGACGGCGTTCCGTTCCCTCACCCTCCATGTCAAAGCCATCGACGCGCGTCTCAAACCGGTACTCGCCGCCGAGACGCTCGATTTCCTCACGGATGAACATCACCATCGTGACCAGTCGGAAGGTCCCGATATGGGGCTTGGAGACGTACAGGATCTCTTCCGGCGCACCGGCCCGAACAAACTCTTCAATGACACGTCGGCCAAGATTGCGAGGGTCGGACACGCCAGAGTAGAGCTTGCCGTCAGAGAACGTCCCGGCTCCACCTTCGCCAAACTGGACATTGCTCTCGGGGGTCAAAACGGATTTCCGCCAAAGGGCAAACGTATCAACCGTTCGGGCGCGAACCTCTTTGCCACGTTCAATGATGATAGGCTTGAGACCGGCCTGTGCGAGCGTCAGAGCCGCCATGATTCCGCAAGGCCCTGCCCCGATAACCACAGGGCGCGGCATCCCCTCGGGCAACGTGGCTTGGGGAAGATGATAGGTTGTGTCTGGCGTGGAGCGAACATGCTGGTCTGCTTCATGGGCCGCAAGGACAGACGCCTCGTCCGTCACGTCACAGTCGATGCTGTACACCAGAACGATGTGACCGCGCTTGCGGGCATCGTAGCCGCGGCGGGCGATCTTGAAACTTTTCAGAGCCTCGGACGGGATATTGAGGCGCGTCAGCACCGCCTCCCGGAGCGCCTCTTCCGAGTGCTCCAGCGGCAGGCGCAGTTCTGTCAGGCGAATCATGCGTCGTGCTTTTCTTTGTGCTGGGCGGCGTCAGGCTGCGGATCGGCGTGATGCGTATCCGGCGAACCTTCCATGATGCGATCCATGACGGCCATCAGAACACCGGACACAACGAAGGCCAGATGAATCCCGACGCTCCATTCCAGAGCGCGTGTGGAGGTGTCATCCACACGAATGAAATCAGCCAGAACATGGATGGCAGACATGGCGACGATGGACGCCATGAGCTTGATCTTGATATCCCCGAACGTCACGTGACCAATCCAGGACGGATAGTCTTCGTGCTGACGGATATCGAGACGGGAAACAAAGTTCTCGTAGCCCGAGAACATGACGATCAGCAGCAGGTTCGCCAGCAGGACCAGATCGATCAGATCCAGCACACCAACGAAAACGTCATCGAAATCCAGGCCTGTTGCCTTGAGAACAAGACCCAGAAGCTGCTGGAAGAACTTGAAGGCCACCAGCAGCAGCCCGATGGTCAGGCCGAAATAAAGCGGTGCGGCAATCCAGCGGGTTGCGAAGAAGGCACGTTCCATGACGTGTTCTGCGCGTCGCGAGGACAATGGATTGCTGCCAGGTTTCTGGCTCTGTGGGGAAGAAGGAGTCGTCATGGTCCTTCTGTACGATTTTGCGAGCGTTTCCGCCAATGCCTCTTTGCTGCGCCGTATCGATTATCCAACACGACGCAAAGCAACAGTCTGACCAGCGGCGGAACTGGAACCTGACGGCACGCGTCGTTCCCGGTCCAGATAGCGAAGGCAACTGACCCTTAGGAACGACGCCATATTCGGCAGTTCACCACGCAGTTCGAGAATTTCGTCCGAAAGCTTGGTGATGAGTTGATTGACGGTCATGCCATCTGCCGCTGCGATTTCCGTCAGGATGTCCCAGAACATGTTTTCCAGCCGGATCGTCGTTACGACCCCATGAATCCGCAGCGACCGCGTGCGGCTTTCATAGAAGATCGGATCGGCACGGACATAGAGTTCACACATATGGGCTCTCCTGATGGAACAAAGGCTCAGGCTTCGATTTTGGTTCCCAGAACCTTCAGGAACTGACCAATCCATGCCGGATGTGCTGGCCACGCTGGCGCTGTTACGAGCTTGCCGTCTGTCACTGCACCGTCAATTGCGATGGCCTGATAGTCCGCTCCTGCAAGGATCATTTCAGCACGACAGGCCGGATAAGCGGAGACCTTGCGGCCTGAAATGACATTCGCTGCGGCGAGAAGCTGCGGGCCATGGCAGACCGCGGCAATCGGTTTGTCAGCCGTGACAAAAGCGCGGATCAGGTCCAGCACGCTCTCATCGGTGCTGAGCTGCTCCGGGGCGCGGCCGCCGGGAATGACCAGTGCGTCATAATCTTCCGCTTTTGCGCCTGCATAAGTGGCGTTCAGCGTGAAGTTATGACCGCGCTTTTCAGTGTACGTCTGATGGCCTTCAAAATCGTGGATGGCCGTTGCCACCTGCTCTCCAGCCTTCTTGCCCGGTGACACCACATCAACCTTGTGTCCCACCATCAGCAGCATCTGAAATGGCACCATGATCTCGTAATCTTCAACGAAATCGCCTGCGAGCATGAGAATACGTTTACCGGCCATTGGATCATCCTGACGATCAAGGTTCACAATACTGCTCCCGTCTTACCGCATTCAGGAAGCGCGTGGGTAATAGGTGGTGACGACATTCCGCTCTGTCACCATGGCCTCCCACTTGCCTGAATATGAGAGCTCACGCAGAACTATTATTCCGTTCCGTCATGGCACTCTGGTGCCGTCAGAAGGCCCTGTTCCGTCATGAAGAATGCTGCCGCGATTGAGGTACATGACCTCCGCAAGACATATCACGTCCGTGATGGCGGCAGCTGGCGTGGCAAAACGCGCGAAATCACGGCTCTGGACGGTATTTCTTTCACCGTCTCCGCAGGCGAGATTGCCGGTTTCATCGGGCCGAACGGCGCTGGGAAATCCACTGCCATCAAAATTCTGGCGGGTATTCTGCGCCCGACCTCCGGGACCGTCCGCGTTGGCAACCTGATTCCCTGGGAAAACCGGATCGCACATGTCGCGCGGATCGGCGTGGTGTTTGGCCAGCGCACGCAGCTCTGGTGGGATCTCTCTGTTGGGGAAGGTCTGGCGCTTCTCCGGGATATTTACAGCGTGGAGCCAGCGAGGTTCCTCCGCAACCGGGAGCGTCTGGCAGATGCGCTGGATCTGCACGGCATCATGGATCAGTCCGTCCGGCAGTTGTCTCTCGGCCAGCGCATGCGGGCAGAAATCGCCGCTGCCCTGATCCATGATCCGGATGTGATCATTCTGGATGAACCTACGATCGGGCTGGATGCCCCGTCCAAGCTGGCGGTGCGCGCGTTTGTTCGGGATCTGCGACGCGAGCGCGGCACGACAGTGCTTCTGACCACGCATGACATGCATGATATCGAAGCATTGGCAGACCGGGTCATCGTCATCGGTCACGGTCGTATTCTTGCAGATAGCCCGTTTGAAGCCCTTCAGGCGACCACTCTGTCGGAGCGAATTCTGGAAGCAGATTTTACCGGGCCGCTGCCAGACCTGCTTCTGCCCGAGGGGGCGACAGAAACAGCGCGTGGCTCTCGCAGCGTGACGATCACGTTTGATCCGCAACGCCTGCCCGCGCCTGTGCTTGTGGCGCATCTTTCGACACTGCCGGGCTTGGGTGATCTGCGGATCGGGCGCCCGGCGATTGAAGAAATTATTACACGCTTCTACGCGGACCACGCATCGTGACCATCAAACCCTATGTGACGTCCTTCGTCCTGCAATGGAAAATTGGTCTGCGATATCGTCTTGCGGTACTGGCGGGGCTTGTGGCGCAGATGTGGTTCGGCGCGATTTCCCTCATGGCCTATGCTGCGGTTTACCATCATGCCCCCGGCGTGGATGCCCCCATGACGCTGCGTCAGGCCATGACGTACACTTGGATCCAGCAATCCCTCTTCACTCTGCTTCCTCTTGGCTGCCTCCCCGCTATTGGTGAAGCGGCAAAGAGCGGAGCAATTGTCTATGACCTGTTGCGCCCCGTCGATCTATGGAACTGGTGGCTTTCGGCCTCGCTTGCCCGTCTTCTTGGCAACGCCATCCCGCGCGCAGTTCTTCTTGCCGCTGTCGCAGGGCCACTTGCTGCCCTCGTTGGGCTGAATGGCTGGAGCCTTGCCCCGCCCGCCTCATTGTGGGCCGCAATGCTGGCTCTGTGCTCCTTCATCCTTGGTGCTTTCATCTCTGCAAGCATCGTGATGTGGTGGAATATCGTCACGGCCCGAACGTTATCGCCTCTCGGAACGTATGCTGTCGGCACACCACTGGCTGTTCTGCTCTCAGGAATGCTCCTGCCGCTGCCGCTTTATCCGGACTGGGCGCGTGAGTTGCTCCTGTTCCAGCCTTTTGCCGGAATTTCTGACATTCCCATTCGGCTTTACATGGGCATGGCCATCCCGGGCGGCGTTCTGACCGCCTTGGGCATTCAATGTTTCTGGCTGGCCGCACTCACACTTGTGGGGCGCTTCTGGATGCATCGCACCATCTCCCGGATGGAGGTTCAGGGCGCATGAATGCATTTTCACTCTACCGGCGCATGGCAGCAGCCTCGATCAAGGCACAACTGCGGTATCCCGGAACATTCGCGCTTCAGCTCATTGGAAATTTCGTCACCACCCTGCTGAGCTTCTTCGGAATCTGGAGCTTGTTCCAGCGGTTTGGCAGCATCGCGGGCTGGGATATTGGCGCCGTGGCCGTTCTATACGGACTGGTAAACGTATCTTTTGCAATTGCCGAAACCCTTGGCCGCGGTTTTGAGGTTTTTGGCGGCGAGTACGTCAAGACAGGCTCATTCGACCGGCTTCTTCTTCGTCCACGCTCGACACTGGTCCTGCTTCTTGGTCACGAACTGCGACTTCGCCCGATCGGCCGCTTCCTTCAGGGAGCATTCGTTATGGGAGCAGGTTTCTGGCTCTCGCCACATGTCTCATGGGCGACAGTCTGGCTTTTGCCTTGGGCAGTGACGGGTGGAGCCGCCATGTTTCTGGGCGTTCTGATCGGACAGGCCGCCCTGTGCTTCGTAACGGTTGAAGGGCTGGAGGTTGTGAACGTCCTGACCTATGGCGGTGTGGAAGCAGGACAATACCCGCTTACCATGTTCGCGCGCTGGCTCCGTCGCTTCCTGACATGGGCGCTCCCGCTATCGGCCGTCTGTTACTATCCGGCTCTGGCCATGCTGAACCATCCTGACCCTTTGGGCATGCCCATCTGGTTTGGTCTGTTGTCTCCAGGGATGGGCTTTGCGTTTCTCGGTTTGATGGTTCTGTGTTGGCAGAGAGGCGTAGCCGGATATGTTTCAAGCGGGAGTTAGGGCTGTTTGGCCGGATATCCCCACTTGTTGATGCGATAGTCAGTATCGAAGCACATCATGATCCACACCGGAATCATCCCGATCACCGTAAAGTACAGGAGCATCCACCAGCCTGACCGACCGGTATCGTGCAACCTCCTGACAGAGACGCTGAGATCTACAACGAACATGTAGAGGCAGGGCAGGATGAGGAGGAGGTTCAGCAGTCCTGCAATCACACTGCCACTGTGTTTGAGATCATCGGAAATCAGGGAGACCAGGATCGTCCAGCAGATTTCGACAATCCTGAAGTACCAGTACTCCTTTCGGCGGGAGCGGCCCTGAAAGTCTGTCGCCCGGCGGAAACAGCTGCGAACGGCGTCAGTGAAAGACATGTCCGCAGCGGGCAAAGACGCAAACTGCCCGGCCTGAATATCCAGAAACACATTGTTGGCCATTGTGCCCCAGGGCTCGAAATCCACCCGCTGCCCCTTCATGGGCGTCAGAGTGTCCCGCCAGTTCATTTTCGAAAATGCATACCGGACGTCCTGATCATTCAGGATCAGGCCTTCGCCCGTCTGAACATCAAATCCGAGAACGGTGCCTTTCATGGACACTCTCCCTGCAAGTCCCCCTCTGCTGACATTGCAGGGCTAGGTCTCCTCTTTGTTACGGAATATAACCGACGCGTCCACCCACAGCGTTGAAAAACCGTGCTCTATCAACATGCGCGCACTGACAATTCTGGACGAGCCAGATCATCGCTTGGGTTGATGGAACGAGATGCTATATGATGCGAGACCCCAGCCACAGATTTGCCCGGACATGACATCAGATCACAGCCATACGTGCGCACACGGCCATGACCACACCGATCATGACCATTCTCATGCAGATGGGCACGACCATGCCTCTCATGATCACCAGGATCATGACCATGAGGGCTGTGACGGGCACGATCATGGGTTTGGTTTTGGGCGTCCACATACGCATGCACCGGCGAATTTCGGCCGTGCGTTCGCTATCGGGATCGTCCTGAACACAATTTATGTTGTGGCCGAAGCCCTCTGGGGTGTCTGGGCACACTCCCTGTCCCTTCTGGCAGACGCAGGGCACAACCTGTCGGACATTCTGGGCCTTGGTGCCGCATGGCTGGCGGAAAGCCTGGCCCGTCGTGCACCCACGACACGTTTCACCTATGGCCTGCGTCGTTCCACCATTCTTGCGGCCTTCGTGAATGCGACGGTCCTGCTGCTGGTGACGGGTGGGATCATCTGGGAATCCATCGTTCGTCTTTTCGCCAATGCGCCCGTCGAGGGATCGGTCGTCAGTTGGGTCGCGCTCGTTGGAATTGCGGTCAATGCGTTTACTGCCCTCCTTTTCATGAAGGGGGCCTCGAACGACCTCAATATTCGCGGTGCGTTCATGCATATGGCGTCTGATGCCATGATGGCCTTTGCCGTTGTGATTGCGGGACTCCTGATCACATGGACCGGCTTTCAGATCATTGATCCGATCGTCAGCCTCATTGTCTCTGTGTCCATCATTGTTGCGACATGGTCTCTGCTCAAAGGGTCGGTCTCGCTGTCACTGGATGGCGTTCCTGCCGGAATTGTACCCGCGGACGTTCAAACCGCCCTTCTGGCCGTTCCCGGCGTCAGTGGACTGCATCACCTGCACATCTGGCCGATGAGCACGACAGAAACAGCTCTTACGGTCCACCTACTGCGGGATGAGACGGCACAGCAAAGCCCCGAACAGATCATCACGCAGGCCACAATCCTCCTGCGTGACAAGTTCAAAATTTCTCACCCCACCTTCCAGATCGAAAGTCCACCAGCGTCCTGCGATCTTCAACAGGTCTGCTGCTGAGAGCTTCAATGACGTCCACACGCATCAAGATTGCCTACGCTTCCATTGGGGTGAGCTTAGTGGTTCTGGCCATCAAGTACGCGGCATTCTGGGTCTCCGGCTCAGATGCGCTGCTGTCTGATGCCATTGAAACCATTCTGAATGTCATTGCGGCGTTCGGCACCCTGTGGGCACTCTCCATTGCAGCGCTGCCCGCTGACGACAATCACCCTTATGGCCACGGCAAAGCAGAATACCTGTCCGCTGTGATCGAAGGCGTTCTGGTTGTTCTGACGGCACTAGGCATTCTCGTCGTGGCCGTACATGACTGGATGCATCCGACGCCGGTTCATGCCCCCTTCCAGGGCGTTGCACTGAATGCACTCGCCGGTGTCGTCAATCTGGTCTGGGCACGCATTCTCATCGGGTTCGGCCGGAAGAACTCCTCACAGGCCCTGCTGGCTGCAGGGGAGCACGTTCAGTCAGACGTCTGGGCGACTGTTGCGCTGGTCATCGGCGTGTCCCTGATCCCCGTCATCAAATGGGACCGGCTGGACGCCGTTCTGTCTGCCCTGGTTGCCCTGAACGTTCTGCGGGCTGGCTTCTCGATGATGAGCCTGTCCATGTCAGGTCTTATGGACGAAATTCCAGGCACAGAGGCGGTGGAAACCGTAAAGGCTGTCATCTCCTCAAGCGGAACGGGCGCTCTCGAAGCGCATGATCTTCGCCTGCGAAAAGTGGGCCCCTTACATTTCGTCGAGTTCCACCTCGTCGTTCCGAGCGAAATGAGTGTGCATGACGCGCATGAAATCTGCGACTGTATTGAAGCGGGTCTGCGGAAAGAACTGGGGCGGGCTTCGATCCATATTCACGTAGAACCTGCTGACAAGGCCAAGCATTCCGGCGTTCTGGTCCTGTCCTGACAGCTTCGGACATTCCGACCATGATCAGTCTTTTCGACCTGTTCCGCATTGGCCTCGGCCCGTCTTCTTCCCATACGGTCGGCCCCATGCGGGCCGGACACGCCTTTGCCGAGGCCCTTCCAGAAAGCATATCTGTCGCCAGAATTCAGGTGACCCTTTATGGCTCCCTGGCATGGACCGGCGTTGGACATGCAACAGACACAGCCGTTCTTCTCGGTCTTGAAGGATGGCTCCCGGATCAGATTTCGCCTGATGATGCCAAGCAGGTCATCGAAAAAATCCAGTCTACGAAACATCTGACACTCCGGGGCCAAACCATCCCTTTCGACCCGGTATCCGATACCGTCTTCGATTACGAAACCGTTCCTCCTGTCCATCCGAACACGCTCCAGTTCGAAGCATTTGACAGTGATGGAAGGTCTCTCCTACAGGAGCGGTACTGCTCAATCGGTGGCGGTTTTATTGTTCCGGAAGACCACTCTACCGAGGCCACTATCATCCCGCCCGTCGCCGTTCCTTATGATGTCATATCGGGCCGCAAACTGCTGGATGATTGCCAGAAGAGCGGCCTGACTATTGCTGGCCTGATCTGGGCCAATGAAACAACCCTTCGCGCCGATAACGACGTCACTGCCTATATAGATCGTATTCTCGATACGATGATGGACTGCATCGACCGGGGACTAAGAGAAGACGGCATTCTTCCCGGCAAACTGCATGTCAAACGCCGCGCACGCACTCTTCACCGCAAGCTGGAAAGTGGAACCCGCTGGAATCAGCGCGCACCTCATGAAATCATGGATTGGGTGAGTCTTTTCGCGATCGCCGTGAATGAGGAAAACGCTGCGGGCGGACGCGTTGTAACCGCTCCGACCAATGGTGCCTCCGGCGTCATTCCTGCCGTCCTGCGCTATTACAGGGACTTCTGTCCCGGCGCCTCACGGGAGGGCATGCGGGATTTTCTTTTGACCGCCACCGCTATCGGCGCCTTGTTCAAGCGCAATGCTTCCATTTCTGGTGCAGAAGTAGGCTGTCAGGGCGAAGTGGGCGTCGCATGCTCTATGGCCGCAGCCGGGCTTGCCGCAGCGTTGGGCGCCACACCGGATCAGGTTGAAAATGCTGCTGAAATCGGCATGGAGCATCATCTGGGCATGACCTGCGACCCGATTGGTGGCCTCGTCCAGATCCCCTGCATCGAGCGCAACGCGTTTGGAGCCATCAAGGCCATTAACGCGGCCTCACTCGCGATGCGCGGTGACGGAGTGCACCATGTTTCGCTGGATCAGGTGATCCAGACGATGCGCGAAACCGGCGCCGACATGAACCATCGCTACAAGGAAACATCGCTGGGCGGTCTGGCCGTCAGCTTTCCGGAATGCTGAGACCCTTGCAGCCACATTGCGAGTTATTGCGTTCATTTTCTACTTGATCGGTTCAGACTTCTTGACCCGGCGCGAAGAAGGCTGGCAGGACCGGACATGTAACGCGCGGGGTTTAAACCGGGCGTATCTTCCCTTGCCCGACACTCCTTCTTGGACGTCCTCCATTGGCCGATACCTTGCCCACTCCTCCAAGCCCTGCTCCCAAGCCCTTACCTCCGGGACATGTCTCCTCACAGCACGCCCTGCGCCGTAAGGATCGTATCCATCATCTGAGACGCTCGGCCCGCGCCACGACCACCCAGTGGCGGCGCACTGTCATCTACTGGATCGGCGCCGTTCTCATTGGTGTTGTTGCCGTGCTTTTCGCCCGCATGGGTGACGCTGCTGCTGATCTGAGAACGCGGATTCTGGAATGGCACCCCTGGGCGATGCTGTTCGTGGCCCCGGCAGGTCTCGCTTTCATCACATGGATGACCCGAACCCTTTTCAAAGGTGCACAGGGCTCAGGTATTCCGCAGACAATTGCCACCCTGCACATCGAGAATTACACGATGGTCGACAGGGTTCTGGCGCTCAAGATCTCGGTTGGGAAAATTCTTCTAACCTGTCTGGGCCTGCTTTGCGGTGCGTCTATAGGGCGCGAAGGGCCAAGCGTTCAGGTTGGGGCATCCATCATGCATGCCTTCTCCCGCCTCCTCGGACAGTCCAACATTGCCGCAAAGCGCAGCATGATCCTTGCCGGTGGCGCGGCTGGTATGGCCGCAGCATTCAATACACCGCTGGCCGGCATCGTCTTTGCGATTGAAGAACTCTCCCATTCTTTCGAACAGCGCACCTCCGGACGGACGCTGACCGTCGTTGTTGTCTCCGGTGTGACGGCCATCGCGCTGTTGGGAAACTACACCTATTTCGGCCATGCCGACGTTGATATCCCGGTTGGTACAGCGTGGATCGCGGTGCTGACCTGCGGCATCCTCGGCGGACTGGCAGGTGGAACGTTCGCGGCACTGGTCATCAAGGCGTCGCGTGGTCTTCCAGGCCCTGTCGGCCGTTTCGCCGGGAAGCGCCCAATCGCATTTGCGGCGGCCTGTGGGCTTGTACTGGCTATCATTGGCCTGATCTCCAAAGGGACAACCTATGGAACGGGCTATGCGCAGGCTCGCGCCATCTTCTCGGGCACAGAGCACTATCCGGCCTCTTTCTTCGTCCTGAAATATCTGGCGATGCTGGTGTCCTATTGCTCAGGCATTCCGGGCGGCATGTTTGCGCCATCGCTGGCGATTGGTGCTGCGATTGGAGGCTGGGTTGAGCAGTTTCTGCCCCACACCACGCCCGGCGCAGTCGTACTCCTGGGTACAGTCGCCTATTTTTGTGGCGTCGCGCAGTCGCCCCTCACAGCGACCATCATCGTCATGGAGATGTGTGACAACCAGCAGGTGACGCTTGCGCTGCTGGCCACGTCCTTTCTGGCATTTGGTGTCTCTCGCATGGTGTGTCCTCGCCCACTGTACACCGCGCTGGCTGACAGATTCATGGAAGCCAACGAACATGCCCTGCGACCGCCCAGACCTGAGGCGCCACAATCGAACACAGCAGCCACCGAAAATAAAAAAGCGCTCTGAGGAGCGCTTTTTTATTAAGAAACGAGGCTTAAGATTCTTTTCGTTAATAAGTAATTAATTCGACCCCAAACTCTTCCAATACGCCTCGATCTCTCTATCCAACAGTAAATCTATTTTACTGCACGATAACGCCTGATTAATCGTGAGTTTTCCGGCATTTCTTCATCCATTCAGAGATGCCGCCGTGAAAGTAACGGGATTTTAATTACCAAACCTCAATAATATTGGCGAAAATTCGTCCTTTTTTAATAAAAAACATCATAGTAAATTATATTAATTATTAAATTTATCCTTATAATTACTATTATGAAATTAAAAATACTTAAAGAAATACACCTATAGTTGGAATCTATATTTTAGGAAATAATAACTATCTCATCATAAGTCCTGGTGGCAGAACCATTAGCTCCATTCTGACAGTTCCAGACACTGAGGAAGTCATTTACTCCGGCGGAACGGCAACAGGCACAATCGCCACCAAAGGCGCGGGCCAGACCGTCAACACCGGCGGCGTTGCCAGTGACACGGTTGCAAGCAACGGCAATCAGTTCATCTTTGGTGGTTCAAGCTTCAATGCCTTGATCCAGAGCGGCGGCAAGCAGACCCTGACATCGGGAACGGCAACGGCCAACACCGTGACCTCTGGCGGCACAGTGGCTGCGACCGGCGGCACGACAGTTCGTGATCGTATTCAGGCGGGTGGCGTTGAGAACATCAGCCAGAATGCCGTTGCCTCAGGTGCGACTGTTTCGGGCGCTGCCGCGAGACTGAATGTTTCGAGTGGTGGCCGCGCCGTCAACACGATCGTCAATGCTGGAGGCAACATCGTTGTCGGAAGTAAGGGCATCGCAAGCGGGACGACAATTTCGTCTGGCGGATCTCTTGTCATTCAAGGCGGAAGCATCACCGATACGATGCTTGTCCCCGGTGGCCAGATCGACATCGGCACCCTGGATTATAAGGGCAATACGGCCGCCAAGATCGTCGGTAACGTCCTGACCGTGACACAGGGCAAGGCATCCTACACCATCAAGCTTGTAGGCGATTACTCCCAGTATCACGCCCATTTCTCCCCAGACGGAAATGGCAAGACAATCATCTCGCTGGATAAGGGAGCAGAAGTCTGCTTCCTCGCGGATACGATGATCCGCACCACAACCGGTGACATGCCCGTTCAGGACGTCCAAATCGGCGCTGAAGTTCTCGCCTGGACGCCCGAGGGAGAGCAGGTTCGCCCGGTCGTCTGGGTTGGTCGGAAGCATGCCATTGTCCGTCAAGGGCTGGCCTCGGATGTCGCGGGTTATCCGGTTCGCATTTGCAAGAATGCGATTACAGATGGCGTTCCATCCAAAGACCTTCTGGTGACACCAGAGCATAGCCTGTTCATTGATGGCGGCCTAGGTCGCGTTGACAAAAGGCCTATACGGTCTGCCTGAGATCTGATTCACTTTGTATCTGTAGGACAGC
>NZ_JOPH01000056.1:0-921 GCF_002153615.1 Gluconobacter sp. DsW_058 | reverse complement strand
CAGCCCGGTAGCTCGTCAGGCTCATAACCTGAAGGCCGTAGGTTCAAATCCTACCCCCGCAACCACTTCCATCATAAATCTCTATAAATCGACTGCTGACGTAGATGTCCCCGCGTCATTTCAGTCGCCTACGCGCGTCTCGGCCGTCGAAAAAGGGACGAGCGATTACGCGCGGCTACGCCACGCCATGGCCAACAGGGCCGCCTCAATGGTTTCTCCGATCGTTTGTTCAATACTTATCGAAGGAAACCATAATGTCTAAAGATCAGGAAATACGAGACCTGATCCGTTTTCGAAGCCGCTTGCCAGGCCTTACGCTAAGTGGGCATTCCGCTTCCGCCCTCATGTCGGTCATCCAGGTGACTGGGAGAGTTTCCCGAAAGCCGACATTGGTACACGAACAAAGATAGATCGAGTGTGAGACATTCTTGCTGTTAACCAACATGCCTGAGAGAGACGGGGTACGTATGAAATGGCTATCTAATATAAAGGTCATGGTCATCTGATGACCGAGGAAGACTGATCGATATCGTTTCCTTCGAACCAAGCACCTCAGGATGGGGTGAGCAGGAAAGTCTGCGCTGTGGCTAAGCCCAGACGCTATTCGTACTAAATCTGTTCATCCGCGCCCCAAATAGCCAAAGACCGCAAGCTGGACACGACGGCCAAGCTCCTCCAAGCCTACCTCCCCTATACGTCCTGCCATATCGGTCATACCGCGTGTGAGGCCAATGACGTCCACGGTCAACGTTGCGGCATCCGAATGGCATTTTCCGGCCCGATTCAAAACGTTAAGGACACAAGTATAAATCTGGTCAGAGCCAGACATCGACGGCTTCGTCTGCGGGAGCCTAGTTGTTTAGTCCCGTGGTTTGATGGGTTGGGTTGATGATGAATCTTTCTGGCTCTGAAGTCCATATT
>NZ_JOPH01000055.1:0-273 GCF_002153615.1 Gluconobacter sp. DsW_058 | reverse complement strand
GGCAGTGCTCGGCCGGCCTCTGGGCGGACAACCATGAAGCGCGCAATCAATTCCGCATCGATCTGATCGGTTTTCGCGCGTTTCCCCATGGAGAGTGCGAAAGCTTTGATCTGTGCTGGAAGCAACTGGACGGCATTGAGTCCCATACTGATGAGAACACGCCAGAGTGCCCATTCCTGTCCACCGGTGGCTTCAAATCCAACCGTGAGACCGTCCGGCATACTCTGAAGGGTTTCCAGTAATCTGGCATGGCCATCAGGAGAATTCTGAAAA
>NZ_JOPH01000054.1:0-24390 GCF_002153615.1 Gluconobacter sp. DsW_058 | reverse complement strand
GCCTACAGCTGATCACCAAGTCCGCTCAATCGAGCAAGCCGCTCTTCAACATCAAAGAAACCCGGCTGCTTCATAGCGCCATTCCCTCAACCAAAACCGAAGAAAGGGAATCACATAGAAAGCCTCAAAACCAGACGGTTCTTCGATCCCTCCAGGTGACAGAAAGCCTCCGCTATCTTGGGCTTCCCGGCCGAAAGAATGATGCTGTCACACTCGCGTTCGGAACCAACCACGTTAATTCCCGACTGTCGACTTTATATTGGTATCAGGACGGCAAAAAAGGGCCGAGACGTAATTCGGAATTTGCGATTGAAACGGATTATACGTTTCAGGCAACAAAATGGCTATATCTCGAGCCCAATGTTCAGTTTTGGGTAGATCCTGGCGGGTACACTCAGAAAAATATGATTACTGTGTTTGGAGTGAAAACCGGAGTGACCTTTTGACAAGTACACAACAGTGCAAAACACCCTGAAGAACCCGTCTTCAGTATTCTGTAGTCCTGACAAGCAGTTCACCAAGGTTTCTGGTTCCGCGTTAAAAATGGCCAGCATTGCCAACGGTGTACCTGAATAAAAAGGCAACTCACCGGGGCACAGGGCTTGGTCTGATGATAAATGTCTGCCTAGAAATCCGATACTTTACCCCAAGCAGATTTTTTAAAGCGGGCAAGCTTGTACTGCTCGACTTCGGTAATCGGTTCCCGTCCCAACAAGAGATCGGCAATAAGATGTCCAGCACCGGGCCCAATGCCAAAGCCATGTCCAGAGAAACCGGCCGCAATGAAGAGGCCGGGAACGCCACTTTCCGGGTCAATAACAGGAACCCCGTCTGGCGTACTATCAATGTATCCTGCCCATTCGGCCTGAACAGACACATTTTTCAGGGCAGGCAAGAGTGCGTGGGCGTTTTTTAGGGTCTTACGAATGGTTCCAGCATCTGGTTTGGGATCCAGAATGCGTGTTTTTTCCATAGGCGTCGGCCGATCAAGTTTCCATTTGGCGATGGTGTCGAAACCATAACGCCAACCCTGAAAATCGCCGGGCGCAAGATGACGCCAACGTCGTGCGAACATTGGAAGAAATTCTGTGGCGCTCTTCAATATCCCGGGAGTGGGATCTACACGCCCGTTGCCGGAAATAGCGAGGGTGTAGCCACCATCACCGCGCCTTGTCACAGATGCATCGTGAGTATGAAGAGCGTCTGGAAGGCCCAATGCACCTGGTTTGACGGAAAGAATTGACGACCGGACAGACGCTTGCGGAAGGTTAACCCCAACCTGATTCAGGAAAGATCGTGCCCAAACGCCTCCGGCCATGACAACCTGCGATGTGCGAATGGTTCCACGTTCCGTCACAACGCCGCAGATAGCTCCGCCTGATAGTTCAACGCCGCGAGCTGCACAGTTCTGAACGACGTGGCCACCGTGTTTGAGGACGCCTTTGGCAATCATGGGCGCGGCGAGTGACGGGTCCGCGATGCCATCAGTCGGTGACCATACGCCCCCAAGCCATTTTCGGTGTGTGGCGTTCCCTCGCTGTGCGGCTTCACTCGCGTTCAGCATTCTGGTGTCCACGCCTTCGCCTCTGGCAAATTCACCCCAGCGTGCCCATCCGTCCAGTTCAGCCTGACTGTTCGTCAGATACAGTAATCCACAGCGGCGGAAGCCAAGATTTTCACCGATGTCTGCTGTCATGTCTTCCCAAAGAGAAAGACTTCGGGTGGACAGGGGGAGTTCGCGTGCATCGCGGTTTTGCTGGCGACACCATCCCCAGTTCCTGCTGGACTGTTCAGCCCCAACCGTGCCTTTCTCGAGGAGAACGACCTTTATTCCCGCCCTGGCCAGCCAGTAGGCTGCTGAAACTCCCACAATTCCAGCGCCGACAACAACAACATCCGCTTCTGCTGGAACGCTGAAACTGGTCTGAATCAGATGCAGTGGGGCAGGCATGAAAGTCTCCGTGCTGTATGCGGACGAGTGTAGGGGCATTCAGGCAGTTTTTGACACTGCAAACCTGCTGCTGAATGGCAGAGTATTGCAAAGTTCAGCTCTGGTTCAGTAGGGACAGGGCATATGGTCATTCCACGAAGACATAGATCTTTTTGACTGTTTCGATAGTTTCCCACGTTCCAACGAAACCGGGCTTCATAATGAAGCTGTCTCCAGCCTTGAAGAGATGGGACTCTCTTTCATTTTCCGTGATTCTGACAAGGCCTTCAAGGATATGGCAGAACTCGAAAGCCTCACCCTTAATGGATTTGGTTGTGCCGGGAGTGGCTTCCCATACACCTGTGCGAACATTTCCATTGCGTGACGTATCCAGCGCCCATGTCTTGAAAGCTGGAGAGCCTGAAATAAGACGTTCTGTAGTCGATACGGATTCACGTGGGGTAAAGTCCGGGCTTGTCTGAATAGGAAGAAGTAGGCTCATGGAAGATCTCACACAGTGGGGATTTGCAGATCTAATGTGCTGCGTTCTGCGCCGGTTCTGATCCTGATTTTCAAACCTGGGCAGCAGAGCGTGCTGCATCCCCATTTGAATATGAAATTTCCTGCGTCAAACAATAAAAACCTGATAACGACTATTGGCCTGAAGGCGGCATCATAACGATTATGCCAGACAGTAATGGCCTCACAAGGAATCGTATATGACCTTCCGTCCCAAGTTCATTACCTTTGACTGCTACGGCACGTTGACATTTTTCGATATGGCCGGTGCGGCCCGTAGGATCTACGGTGAAGTACTGAGTGAGCAGGCGATGCAGCTCTTCATTAAGAATTTTGCAGCTTACCGGCTCGACGAGGTGCTAGGCGCATGGAAACCCTATGCGGAGATTGTGCACAATGCTCTGGAACGGACCTGCAAGAAGAATGGCGTGACGTTCCGTGAGGAAGATGCCTTGCAGATTTATAATGAGGTTCCAACCTGGGGACCTCATCCTGATGTGCCTGCGGGTCTTGCCAAAGTTGCCAAGGAAATCCCCCTAGTCATTTTATCCAACGCCATGAACAGTCAGATCATGTCGAATGTCGAGAAGCTAGGTGCACCGTTTTACAAGGTCATCACGGCGGAGGAGACGGGGACCTACAAGCCTCAGATGAACGGTTTTGAATATATGCTTGATGTTCTTGGCTGTGGGCCTGAAGACATCACGCATGTATCATCGTCTTTCCGCTATGATCTCATGACCGCTTACGATCTGGGGATCCGGTCAAAAGTCTGGGTCAACCGGGGCCATGAACCGGCTAATCCCTTTTATGAATATGAAGAAATCAAGGACATCAGCGGGCTTCCCGGCGTTTTCGGCCTATAAAGATAGTAAGCCAGCGGGAGGATCGCTCTCCCGCTGGCTTATCTGAAAACATTAGAGATATGTGTCCTTGGCGCGATAATAGGCACCCACGACGGGCATGAAATGCGTAGCAAGTCCGTAAGCTGGGATGGGCTGCCATGGACGGTTCCACACAGGAATATCAACCTGTTCTCCGGAAAGCTTTTGTCCTAACAGATGACCAAGATGGACGGACATCTGAACACCATGCCCGCTTAGGCCCATCGCATAAGTGACGCCGTTCCATTCACCAGCATGTGGCAGGCGATCCACGCTCATGTCGACGTTGCCGCCCCAGCAGTAATCGATTTCCGTGCTTTCAAGTTCAGGATAGATTTCCGTCAGCGCTGCATGAAGGATCTGCCCTGACTGAATGTCAGACTTTTCGCTGGACTGGGAGAAATTGGCCCGGCCGCCGAAGATCAAGCGTCGGTCTGCGGTTGTTCGAAAGTAGTTATGGATATTCCGCGTTGTGACGACATTGCGGCGTCCGGGGAGAATGCGGGAAAACAAATCTTCCGGCATGGGCGCCGTGGCAACAATGAAGCTGCCGACAGGCATAATGCGTCGCCGGAACCAGTTTGGTGCTTTCCGGCTTGTTCCCGTTGCCAGTAGCACATTCTGTGCCTGAATAACGCCTTCTGAGGAGGAGACTTCAAACACGTTGCCCGAACGGCGAAGGGCGGTCATAGGCGTATTTTCGAAGATTTTCGCACCCGCGGACATGGCGTTGGCTGCAAGCGCACTCCCAAATTTTCCGACATGCATCTGTGCGCTTTTGCGATACGACATCCCACCTGCGAATGTTGTCGAGCCACCGATTTCCGCGGCGACGGCATCGCGGTCGAGAAGATCAGTTTCCGGGTCAACATGCTGTTTTACAGCGTCCTGATCCGCGCGCAGACCTGCCAGATGCTTTTCCGTCCAGGCGACTTTCAGCTTTCCACATCGACGGAAGTCACAGTCGATGTTTTCGGTCGTGACGATCTGCTCGACCGTATCCACGGCGTCGTCGAAAAACCTGTACAGTGCAACTGCCTGTTCCAAGCCATATTTTCCGATCATGCTCTGAAAATTTCCAGCCGTCCCGTTGTTGACGTGTCCGCCATTTCGGCCGGAGGCGTGGCATGCAATCTGGTCCGCTTCGAGGACGACAACAGTCTTGCCGGCCTTGGCCAGGGTTCGAGCTGCTGAGAGGCCGGTAAAGCCGCCGCCTACAACCACGACATCTGCGCGGGTAGGAAACTCAGACAGAGCAGTACCTGATACAGGTGAAATACTATCCAGCCAGTAGGGAACAAGTTTCATGGAATGATCTCCGTCAGGAGGCGCAGATGGAAGAAGAGGGCGGTTGGGTCTGGGAAGGAGGTTCTCCCAAGGACGCATTCTTTGTTTCTGGAGCCCAGATCCAGCTGATGACCAGTCCTGCCAGCATGAAACTGGCTGCTATGAGCATCATGGGTTGCATCCCAAATTGCGTATATCCCAGAGGAAGCAGAAACGTTCCGAGTGCTGCGCCCAGTCTGCTGAAGGAGCAGGCCATACCGACCGCGCTGGCACGGATGGCTGTTGGAAACAGCTCGTTAGGATAGACAAACTGCAGGCCGCTTCCTGCTGCCTCGGACACCGAATAAAAGATAAACCCGGAAAAGATCATCCAGCTGGCAGGGGTGGCTGAAACTCCGAGGAGCAAAAGCCCCAGCATGCTGATTGCAAAAGTGGCGATCAGTAACAGGCGCCGCCCCATCAGATTGATCAGCCCCAGAGTGACGGGCAGGATCCCCAGGATGGTCAGTCCGGTAATGCAGAGAGATCCGAGAAGTGCGTTCTGGAGGTGATACTGATGCAGGAGCTGAGCCTGAAGGGTGTGGATGGCAAATCCCGGAGCGCTTTGCAGGATCCAGAATGCACTGACGAACACGAGTGCTCCGCGATAGGGAGATCGAATGATCTGAAGCAGGGAGAGCTGCCCCTGATGTTCTGCACTGGGGAGAATATCAGCCTTCAGGTGCTCGCGTATAATGTTTCTTGCGTCTTCGGTCCGTCCCTGCTGAACCAGCCAGCGGGGAGACTCAGGCAATCCCATACGCAGGCAGAAGAGCACAATTGACGGAACAGCGCTGGAGACCAGCATGATCCGCCAAGAGATGTCGGGAAAGAAGGAAAGCCCATAGCCCACGGCGTAGCTCGCGGTATATCCAACCCACCAGGCGAGAATTAATCCGGAAAGAACTGGGCCGCGGAGTTTGCGTGGCATGAACTCTGCGACGTAAGACGTCGCAATTGGATAGTCCGCACCAACTGCTACACCGAGCAGAAAGCGAAGGCTTACCAATAGCACAAGGCCGGAGCACGCTCCCTGCAACAGGGAAAAGACTACGAACGCTGCAATATTTAGCGTAAAAAGAGGCCGTCGCCCAAGACGATCCGAGACCGCGCCCCCCAGCATTCCGCCTGCCAGAACGCCCAGAAGGGCCGCTGCCCCGACGAGGCCTGTCTCCGCGCCTGTGAGATGAAGTTCTCGCACGATGGATGGAAGAGCAATACCGATGATCCCGAGGATGTAGCCGTCACAGAACGGTCCTCCGGCAGAAATCAGGGCCAGTTTTGAATGAAAGCCGTTAGGCGGCAGATCATCTAGCGTTGCCGTTTCAGAGGAGGAAACTTCAGGTGTCATGATGGGGTAACCTTCTGTTTCCTCCTCTGGCGGGGTCAGGCTTTGAGAGCGCTGGCGACGGCCGGATCTTCCATCACGCGGTCCAGTACCGAGACAATGCCGTCACAGAGCTGATCCATTTCGGCAATCGTGCTGCACAGCGGGGGGGCAAGTCCGATGATATCGTCGCCAAAGGCCCGGAAAAGAATACCTTGCTCATAGCCATAGCGGCTGAGTTTTCCGGAAATTCCAAGCTGGGCATCCGGCTTGGTTTTGGTTGTCTTGTCGGTCACGAGTTCGATGCCGGCAAGCATCCCAACAGATCGGGTGGTGCCGACGAGTGGATGATTGCCTAGACCGCGCAAGCGCGTCGCAAGATGCTCACCAACACGGGTTCCGTTTTCAAGCAGGCCACCTTCATAGAGGTCCAGGACTGCGAGGCCGATGGCCGCACTGACGGGATGGGCGCTATAGGTCTGCCCATGTCCGACGGAGACACCTGGCGGGGTCTTGTCACGGATCGTCTCGTAGATTGTATCAGACATGAAAACGCCTCCCATTGGGGCGTAGCCGGCCGTCAAACCCTTTGCGATGGTCATCATGTCTGGTTCGATGTTCTCATGCGCGCAGGCAAAGAGAGGGCCAGTCCGCCCGAAACCTGTGATGACTTCATCAACGACGAACAGAATATCCAACTCGCGGCAGGCTGCCTGCATTGCCGTTGCCCAGCCCTTTGGCGGGATAATGACGCCGCCGGACCCCTGAACAAGTTCGCAATAGAAGGCTGCAACATGCTGTGGACCGCCAATCTTTGCGATTTCATCATGGAACGCCTGTACCGAAGCCTGGATGATGGCTTCAGCGTCCGGTCCTGCAGGGTGGCGGTAGGGATCGGGGCTTGGAATATGATGCTGCCACGGGAGTGGGACATCTGCATCACGATGGAAGACCGGAAGCGCAGTCAGGCCTGCGCCGACGAAGGACGAGCCATGATAGCCTTTCTGTAGCCCAATGAC
The DNA here is from genome assembly GCF_002153615.1 of Gluconobacter sp. DsW_058. Lineage (NCBI taxonomy): Bacteria > Pseudomonadati > Pseudomonadota > Alphaproteobacteria > Acetobacterales > Acetobacteraceae > Gluconobacter > Gluconobacter sp. DsW_058. Next base: position 17,385 of record NZ_JOPH01000054.1, on the reverse strand, counting down.
ATGGCGCTTTTCGGGCGTGCCTCGTGCGTGCTGATAGTAACGGATAAAGCGGAGCGTACTGTCCACCGCATCAGAACCACCAAGAGCGAAATAGATGTGATTGAGGTGCCCCGGAGCATGCTGTGTCAGCCGCGCTGCCAGTTCGATAGCGGGCTCATTTGAAAAGCCGAAATATCCCGTCGCATAGGGAAGCTTTTCAAGCTGACGTCGACCTGCCTCGATAACGCTCTCGCAGCCGTAACCGGTATTGACGCACCAAAGCCCGGAAAAACCATCCAGAAGACGGTGGCCTTTGCTGTCCGTCAGCCAGACACCTTTGCCAGATTCGAGAATGGTCGCCCCACTGGCTTCGTGCCCCTGCCATGACGAGACGGGATGGATGAGGTGTTCGCGGTCAAGCGAGACGAGACGTGGCGTATCCATGGTGATTCCTGTCCTGATCCTGAATGTGATCATCGCGCAAAGCCTGCGATATGTAATGCAAGAAAAGCCGATATTCGGAGCATAAAATGCTGTTGGTGCGGCCGGAATAGCAGGGATATTCAAATGTGCTGAGGGAGTGCTTTGCCGTTTGCCCCACATGTCCGGCTGCGCACATTGTATCCCTCCCGCAATAGTCTTTCGCAGGCATGAATGATGACAGGCATTACCTTTGACCCCGCCCTAGTGGCGCTGCCAAACGCGCATTTTGTGGGTGGAAAGCTTCTGAAAGGTGAGGGCGCCATTCCTGTTCATGCGCCCTCGAATGGTCGGTTGCTCTGTCATCTGCCGGAAGCAGGTGCGGATCTGGTGGATTATGCTGTCTGCCTGGCGAGAGATGTGCAAATGCGTTCTGGTTGGGCGACCTGTGCCCCGCGGGAGCGGGGGCGTGTGCTGAGGCGGTGGGCCGAGCTTGTAGAAGATAATGCTGTGGAACTGGCGCGTCTGGAGACAGTCTGTTCGACGCGCCCTATTGCAGAAACAACGGGCTGGGACGTGCCTTTTACGGCAGAGGGCATCCGCTTTTTTGCTGAATATGCCGATAAGTTGGGCGGGGAAGTCGCTGCGACCCAGAGTGACTTGTTAGGCTTGGTACTGGCTGAGCCTTATGGCGTCATTGGGGCCATTGCTCCTTGGAATTTCCCTCTGGTCATGGGGAGCTGGAAAGTAATTCCGGCGCTGGCGGCCGGAAATGGTGTTGTCCTCAAGCCGTCAGAAATGACGCCTTTTTCGATTGTTCGTCTGGCGGAACTTGCTGTCGAAGCTGGTGTTCCGGCCGGCCTGTTCAACGTTGTGCAGGGAACGGGTCTGATCACGGGAGATGCTCTGGCACGACATCCGGTCTGCGGAAAGCTGACATTCACTGGTTCCACAAGAACTGGCATCGAAATCATGAAGGCGGCGGCGGAGAGCGGCCCCAAGCCTGTCACGCTTGAATTAGGCGGGAAAAGTCCGCAGATCGTTTTCGATGATATTCGTAATGTAGATGGTGTCGCTGACCGTATCCTGAGAGCTTTCACGGGAAATGCGGGACAGGTCTGTGTTTCTGGATCGCGTCTTATTGTTCATAGAGCGGTTCATGATGTCCTTGTGGAGAAGATCGTTGAGCGCGCGCAGGGCCTCGTTGCTGGTGCGCTTGAAAAGGCCGAAACACGGTACTCCCCGATTATCTCAGAGCGACAGGCGACATCCATTGAGCTTGCCGTTCAGGATAGTGTGCAGGCCGGAGCTTCTGCGCTTCTTCCTCTCAGCCGTCTGAACGGCTCAGGAGGGGCATTCCTCTCACCGTGCATTCTGACCAATGTCACGCCTCAGACGCGGGCCGTAAAGGATGAGCTCTTTGGCCCGGTTTTGACGGTCCAGACATTTGATGACGAGGCTGAGGCACTCTCTCTGGCGTCTCATGCGACTTACGGTCTCGCTGCCGGCGTGCATACGTCCGATCTCGGGCGTGCGATGCGGGCTGTGCGCAACCTGAAAGCTGGCACCGTCTGGGTTAATCGGTATGGCCGGTCATCAGACTTCGTGATCCCTACTGGCGGGTATGGTGGTTCAGGGATTGGCAAGGATCTGGGGCGCCAGGCTGTTGAGGCCAATCTGCGCTATAAAAGTGTTCTCATGGCGTTTGAGGGCTGACGCCATGGATCTTGCTTACCTCGTCGCCCTGCGAAAAGATCTTCATGCTCATCCTGAGCTGAGGTTCGAGGAGTTTCGAACATCCGATATCGTGGCGGACGTTCTCACGTCTTTGGGGTACTCCCCATCCAGAGGATTGGCAAAAACCGGAGTTGTGGCGTCTCTTCAGGGGAAGAAACCCGGTCCATCCATCATCTTACGCGCAGATATGGACGCTCTGCCGATCAATGAGCAGGGAGATCATCCGCATATCTCTCGCCATCCGGGGCGCATGCACGCGTGTGGGCATGACGGGCATACCACCATGCTTCTGGGGGCTGCTGCCGCGTTGGCTCTTAACCCGCCGGAATGCGGGACAGTGCATTTCGTTTTTCAGCCGGGGGAAGAAGGGGGTGCAGGCGCCAAAATCATGCTGGAAGAGGGGTTATTGGAGAAATTCCCCGCCGGGCGTGTTTTTGGAATGCATAACTGGCCTGGCCTTCCAACAGGTTCCATGGCGACCTGTACAGGACCGATCATGGCTGGTGGTTGGCGGTTTCTGGTCGATATAAAAGGGAAAGGATCACATGCGGCCCAACCCCAATTGGGGCGGGATGCACTGACTGTTGGCGCGGCATTCGTTCAGGAAGCTCAATTACTGGTGGCGCGCCGTTCAGACCCTTTGGTGCCAGCGGTTCTTTCCATCTGTACGTTCCATGCGGGAACAACGGACAACATTCTTCCTGAGACTGCCACGCTTCGCGGCACGATCCGCGCTCTGGATGTTCAGGTGTTGAACAATCTGAAAGACGGGATGACACGTCTGGCTGCAGGGCTTGCTCTCGCGCATGACGTGACCATCACAGTACAGTTTCACCAGCCGTATCCGGTGACGGTGAATACTGCGAACGAGACGACATTGGCGCGTGCCGCTATGGCGCGGGCTGTTGGCGCGCAGGGCACGGTTGTACCTGACATGACACCGAGCATGGCTTCTGAGGATTTCGGCTTCATGCTGGAAGAAAGGCCGGGTGCGCTTGTCATGCTGGGAAACGGTGCTTCAGCGCCTTTGCATGCCCCAGATTACGATTTTGACGACACAATCATTCCGCAGGGCATCGCCTATTGGGTGGCACTCGCCCACATGTGCCTGCGCATCAATCAGGACGTTTGACCATGCCAACTTACAAGATTGCTGTTCTGCCAGGAGATGGAATTGGCAAAGAGGTTATGCCGGAAGCCATCAAAGTGCTCGACACTGCTGGGCGTCTTTGTGGGATCGGGTTTGATTATACCCACTTTGACTGGAGCTGCGAAACCTGGCTGAAAACCGGGCAGATGATGCCCGAAGATGGCATGAGCCAGTTGGCGCAGAACGACACCATCCTGCTGGGCGCTGTGGGTTATCCGGGTGTTCCGGATCACCTGTCCCTATGGGGGCTTCTTCTCAAGATCCGCAGAGAGTTTGATCAATATGTAAACCTGCGTCCTGTGCGGCTTTTACCGGGAATTCCGTGTCCCTTGGCTAACAAGCAGCCGGGAGACGTGGATTTCTGGATCGTTCGGGAGAATGTTGAGGGCGAATACTCTCAGGTCGGAGGCCGGTTTGCAGAAGGAACGGAGGCAGAGGGCGTCGTTCAGAGTGCTGTCTTTACGAAGTTCGGTACCGACCGGATCCTGCGATATGCCTTTGAACTGGCGCGGAAGCTGGGCCGTCCGCATGTAACATCCGCCACCAAGTCGAATGGCCTCTATCATTCCATGCCATATTGGGATGAGCGCTTTGCCGCGATCGGTGCGGAATACCCGGATGTTCGTATGGATCAATATCATATCGATATTCTTGCCGCGCGTTTTGTGATGTCTCCAGAGCGATTTGATGTTGTTGTAGGAAGCAATCTGTTCGGGGATATTCTGTCTGATTTGGGGCCGGGAATGACAGGAACCATTGCTGTTGCTCCGTCTGCCAATATCAATCCTGAGAAAAAATATCCGTCCATGTTCGAGCCTGTTCATGGGTCTGCTCCGGACATCTTCGGGCAGACTATTGCCAACCCGATAGGGCAGATCTGGGCAGCCTCCATGATGTTGGATCATCTCGGAGAGTCCGAGGCAGCCGCTCTGATTTTGAAAGCCATGACAGACGTTCTTTCAGCCCGGAGTGCTCCCCGTACGCCCGATATGGGAGGCCTTGCCAGGACGTCTGATGTAGGGACTGCCATCGCAAAAGCGCTGACTTCAGGCATTTGATAAGCACTGAAGATTAACATGGGGAAACCGTTCCAATAACGGAATCATATGCCGCTCAAAGAGGGGAAACGGGAGAATGAACTGAACCGAATATGCAACGAATTGTCTGACAGAAAGAATGCGAATACGGTTCTCTGAGAATTCGAGGAGAGCCCGCTACCGATGGGAACAGACATGTCAGATTCAGCGCAAATGTTCGTTCTTCAATGTTTCGGTTCCAAGGCTCTCTCAAAAGCGGCAAAGAAGCCGGGACGCCTGGTTCTCCTCACGCTCTCAACCTGGCTGTCCATGCAAGGGGCGGTCGCTGCAGACGTTGCTCATCACCGGCATGCCCGCCCTTCCAGCAAGGTCGTGCACCATGGTGTAAGCCCCCTTAAGGAAAATAATACTCCTGCAGCGGCTCCTGTGCATCATGATGTTGAGTCTCACGCAACTGAAAGCGTCGTAGTCCACAGGGGCGTAGCCTCAGCTACGGGTGTGACGAACACAACGCCGGGAGGTGGCCTGATGCCTCCGCAGACTGTGGCGAAGTCGCGTAGTGGTATCACGCGGGACTTCATCGCAAAGCAGAGCCCGACGGCAAACCCAGTGTCTATGGTCGCCAGTCTTCCCGGGGTTGTTTACTCTGGGAATGATCCTCTGGGTACAAATGATGATCAGCAGGGACTAAGTGTTCGGGGTTTGGATCAAACGGAAATCGGATATCTTTACGAAGGTATTCCTACTGCTGCTCCGGTCTATCTCCTGCCATATACCTCTTCCACAGCGGATAACGAAAACATCCAGAGCATTACTCTGACGCAGGGATCGCCTGACATCACGTCGCCTCTGTACAACGCAGTCGGTGGAGAGTTGACGGAAAGCCTTCGTGATCCGTCACACAAGTTTGGCGGCCTTGCCAACTTCTCTTACGGCTCTTTCAGCCTGAAGCGTGAATTCATTCGTATGGATACCGGAGATATCGGCCATACAGGAATTCGTGGATTTCTATCCTTTTCGGCTAGAACGGCTGATGAATGGCGCGGTGTTGGTCAGACGCGGCGTTATCATGTGGATGGGAAATTCGTGAAGGAGTGGGGAGAGGGGAACAAGGCGTCCTTCGTCCTGTCCTATAATGATCCTCTTCAATATTATCTGCGTGCCCCTACAAAATCTCTGTGGCGTCAGCAAGGCGTGAACTACAATTACGCAGACAAGTATACAAAAGGAAGTTCAGATTACTATAAGCTTCAGGAGAACGTGCACCGCACGCTTATCCTCGGCGCGCCGGTTAATCTGAATCTGGGCCATGGGCTGAGTTTCAACACAACGCCATATTTTACCTACGCCACCGGATACGATAACGGCGGTACGACACTGTCGAGAAATGGCAGCTATTACGGCAATCAGCCTGCTGGAGCTCTGCAGAACACGGGAACCAGCAGCGGGAGTTCTTTTTCTGCGGTTTCGATCGATAAGTATGACCTGTATTACAGTGGAATAAATACAACTCTCTCCTGGACCAAGGGGAATAACACGCTAGCTGTTGGATATTGGTATTCCTACTTTGACCAGTCCGAGCCGTCTCTGTACGAAGCGCTCGGTCCGGATGGGCAGGTGTCCAGTATGTATGGCCAATGGGCAGTTAAAACGCAGGATGGGTCACTTCTATCTCAGTATAATATTCATCTGATCCAACAGACAAACTCTCTGTTCATCAACGACACTTACAAGGCTCTGAATGATCGTCTGACTCTGACGGCCGGTTTCAAAGAAACAATGGTGACCCGTAAGGTGACCCAGAATATTCCGGGTGCGAATTATCAGAATGGCCAGAGTGATGCTGCGCCGCTGCCTCAGGTCTCCATCAGCTACAAAATTACGCCTCATGACCAAATTTACGTTAACGGGACAACATCCTTTCGTCTGCCAGCTTCCATTATGTCATATGTCGATCGTTATAGTGTCTCTACCGGAGTACAGACGCGGTCTCACACTGTTAACCCCAAAGCTGAATATGCGATTGGAGAGGAAATCGGGTATCGTCACACTGGGCTCGTCAGTGTGGCGCTAGCACTCTTCAACTATAATTTCACGAACCGACAAATCAATACGACGACGTATGCCAGCGGTACGCCCGTGACAGAGTCTATCAATGGTGGTGGTCAGACAGCTCGTGGTGCCCAAATCGAGGTGGGACTACGCCCTTGGCATCATTTCAGCCCGTATGTTTCAGCACAGTATTTGCATGCGACGACGGACAATAACCTACAGGTTGGTAATGACTACGTCCGATCTGCTGGAAAGATTGCCGTTAAAAGCCCGAAGGTCACGGTTGCGGTTGGTTTGTCTTATGACGATGGAAGCCTCTTCGGGGCCTTCAATATGAACTATGTCAGCAAACAGTACTCAACGTTTATGGATGATGAAAGTATTCCATCCTTTGAGACGTTCAATCTTAACTTCGGATATCGCTTTCATAGTTATATGTATCTCAAGCATCCACAAGTTCAGCTTAACCTTATGAATATTGGTAATAACGGATTCCTTTCCGGGGTAAGTGGCCTCAGCACGAACGCCAAATCTACAAAGGGTGTTTACGGAACTACAATAGCCGGAAGTTCACCGACCTATTTTGTCGGCGGTGGCTTTGCTGGAGTTCTTTCCTTCACAACCGGGTTCTAATCAGCTTTTCCAGGAAAATTCAGATCATGACACGCAAACCTAAAGTTCTGACATTCGACGTGGTTGGAACGCTGATCGATTTTGAAAATGGGATGAAAAATGCCCTACTGCAAATTTTGGGAAAGGAGGGTGCAACACTGGATTTTGAAGCATTTCTAACGGAATACCGGGCTTTGCGGAACCGTCCAGACAAACTGCTGTTTCCAGAAGATTTGGCACCTATCTATCTGATCCTGGCAGAAAAATTCTCCCTTCCAACGGGGCAGGGAGAAGAGAAGGCGTTTGTTCAAAGTGCTACGTCATGGCCAGCCTTTAACGACAGTGTGGAAGCTCTGAAAAGATTGCAAAAACATTTCCATCTTGTCGCCATGACGAATGCACGGAGATGGGCATTTGATGGTATGGACAAGACGCTCGAATACCCTTTTTTCAAGGGGTTTACGGTAGACGAAAGTGGCTGTGAAAAGCCTGATCCGCAGTATTTCAGCTATGTGCTGGAACAGCTTGCGCCAGATGGCTACACGAAGGAAGATGTGCTGCATGTTGCCCAGAGCCAGTTCCATGACATCGGAATTGCACGGGAGCTAGGTTATACCGTGTGCTGGATTGAGCGGCGGAAGGCTGTTGGTGGCGGTTTCGGGGGGACTGTGGCGGTGCAGGAACTGACGACACCTGATTATCATTATCATACCCTTGCCGAACTGGCTGATGCTGCGGACCGTGGTGAACTGGTCATGGTTGCCTGAGGGCGCCGTTGAATCTGCTGCATGGTCAAAACCATTCAGCAGATTTCTCTGCAATGAAAAGCAATTTGAGTAAAATAATTAGCCAATCCGTGTTTCTATCGAAATGAAAGCAGCCCTCCGACGAGGCTTGCATGATGGCAACGGAGACTTGAATGACTTCTTTCAATCAGATGTTTGGCTCTGTTGTTTTTCATGCCTCGTCGCTCACGCGCTTCGCTTTCTGAGGAACGGAGATGCAGGTAGCCTCTGTCCTTCATCGGCGGTCCGTTCTGAAAGGGGCAGGGCTTCTGGTTGCTGGAATGACGTCTCAGTCCGTGAAGGCAGCTCCTGTTTCTGGTGGGCATCTGAAAGTAGCCGGGGCGGTAGGATCGGCTTCAGAGACCCTTGATCCGGCACGTCAATCCATGGCTACGGACTATATCCGAGGTCATTTGTTCTACGATGGCCTGATCTCGCTGGATGATAGGCTTAACCCCCGCTTTGCCCTCGCGGAAGCGCTGGACAGCAACGATTTTCTAACCTGGAAAATCCGTTTGCGCCGAAATGTTCAGTTTCACGATGGAACTGCCCTGACAGCAGATGATGTCGTTTTTTCTCTACGGAGACATCAGGACCCCGGGGTGGGCTCGCAACAATACGCCCTTGCTCGCTCCATGCAGTCTGTGCGCGCGGTATCGCCTCTTTTGGTAGAAATTGTTCTCGATGCCCCAAATTCGGATTTTCCAGCCATTCTGGGGATCAGTAATTTTGCTATCTTGAAAGCAGGAACAACAGATTTTAAAGTTCCAAATGGTACAGGTCCTTTTCGGTGTCAGGAATTTACGCCAGGTATCAGGACGGTAGCCGTCAGAAACCCAGAATTCTGGGGTGAGAGACCCTATCTGGAGAGTGTTGAGCTGATTGCTATCCCTGATGAGATGGCACGGCATAATGCCCTGATGTCCGGGGATGTGGACCTGATCGCAACTGCCAACCCGCGGCTTGTTCAAATGCTGAAACAGGGCGGTTTCGGCATTGTGGAAAGCCCCGTGGGGACTTACACAGACTTATCTATTCGGTTGGATCAGAGGTATGGACGCTCGCCAGACTTTGTCGAGGGGCTCAAATTTCTTCTTAATCGCGAGCAGATCCGGCAATCCGTCTTTCTGGGCTTTTCTCGGGTTGGGAATGACCAGCCCATTCCACCGGAAAGTCCATACTTCAATCATCAATTGCCCCAGCGCACTTACGATCCGGACAAAGCGCACTTCCTAGTAAAGCGAAGCGGGTTTCTGGGCGAAACAATTCCGCTGGTCTGTTCTCCTGCTGCTTTGGCATCCGTCGATATCGCTGTTGTTCTGCAATATGCAGCCTCCCAAATTGGGCAGAAAATGGCGGTGCATCGTGTTCCCGCAGATGGTTATTGGACGCAGTACTGGATGAAAGCCCCTCTGGGCTTTGGCAATATCAACCCGAGGCCAGCGCCTAGCCTGACATTTGAGCTTGGTTTTGCCAGTACATCTCCGTGGAATGAATCCCGCTGGCGTAATCCGCATTTCGACAGCCTCCTTCGGGACGCAAAATCGACGCGGGATGATAGCAAAAAACGTCAGCTTTACTGGGACATGCAGGAGCTTGTGTCGTCTGGATCGGGGGTATGTATCCCGAATTTCACGAATAGTCTTGATGCTTATGCTCCGCATGTCTGTGGGCTTCGTCCCAGTCAGGCTGGTCAGTTGATGGGCTATGATTTTGCGCGCTCGGTCTGGCTCAATGAAAATCGGGGGAAGAAGGTTTGAACAGCCAGACCCTGAAGTTGATTGGTCGGCGTTTCTTTGCCGCTGCAATGTCGCTTGTCTTCGTGATTGTGACTGTTTTTGCGATCACAAACGTCCTTCCTGGCGATGCGACGGATGCGGTCTTAGGCCAGGGCGCGACGCCGCAGGTGGTAGCGGTCATGCGGCATGATCTGGGTCTTGACCGGCCTGTATTTTTTCGTTTCTGGTTCTGGCTCTGGGGTGTTTTGCACGGCGATTTTGGGCACTCCCTTCTGAATGGTCTATCCGTCGCGGATGCCATTGGGCCACGTCTGCACAACTCGCTACTGCTTGCGGGCGCCTCTGCTGCGGTTTCCGTTCCTGTCTCGCTCTTTTTGGGCATCACGTCTGCCATCTGGAAAGACACGGTCTATGATCGTGTCGTGTCGATCATGACGCTGGGGATGGTGTCCGTCCCCGAGTTCGTGATTGCCACGATGGCGGTGTATGTTTTTGCTGTGCGGTTACACCTTTTGCCTGCACTGGCAGACGTCGGAAGCGTTCATTCGCTCAGGCAGTTTCTCTCTGCCTTTTTTATGCCTGTCGCCAGCCTTGCGCTCGTAACTCTCGCGCAGATGGTTCGCATGACGCGTGCTGCGATGGCCGATACGTTGTCCGCGCCCTATATCGAAATGGCCCTTCTCAAAGGCGTCGGGCCGATACGACTGATTCTTGTGCATGCCATTCCCAACGCGATCGGACCGATCGTCAATGCTGTAGCTCTTAGTCTTTCTTCCCTGCTTGGAGGGGTGGTTGTGATTGAAGTTGTGTTCACATACCCTGGAATTTCTGGCCTGATGGTGGATGCTGTCAGTTCACGCGATGTTCCGACGGTGCAGGCCTGTGCGCTTGTTTTCTGTGTGACCTATCTCTTTCTCACAACGTTTGCCGACATTGTTACGATCCTGTCTCTGCCCAGAGGGAGAAAAGCATGATCGGGAAGTTCCGGAGCCGGCACGACCGGGCGCTTCTATTAATTGTGTTCTGGCTTCTTCTGGCGCTTTTCGGGCCGGTGTGTTCGTCTCACGATCCGGGCGCGATTGGTAGCCAGCCTGTCTTTTCGGCTCCTTCAGTCGCTCATCTTTTGGGAACAGACTATCTTGGACGGGACACACTGGCGCGGTTGCTGAACGGTATTCGGCACACAGTGCTCCTGTGCTTCGCATCGACGCTAGTGTCCTGTTCTGTCGGCACATTCCTGGGAATTGCAGCGGTTACTGCCAGACCGTGGGTGGAGGCCCTGACAGGAAGGCTGGCAGACGGTTTTTTGTCCATTCCCAGTCTGCTCTTCGCTCTGCTGGTCATTGCCGTAGTTGGAACATCGACGACGGCTCTGATAGTGACGATGGGAGTCATTTACACGCCCGGGGCATATCGCACGAGCCGTGCGCTGGCTCAAAGGATTGCACGGCTCGATTTCGTGACCGTGGCGCGCGCCAGAGGCGAAAGCACGCCTTATATCATCTTGAAGGAAATTCTTCCCAACATGACAGGCCCGATGATCACAGACGTGGGGCTGAGATTTATCTACTCGGTGCTGTTGCTCAGCAATCTCAGTTTTCTCGGGATTGGTGTTCAGCCGCCGGAGGTTGATCTGGGTTCCATGGTCCGGGAGAACATGCTGGGCATGGCATATGGTTCGCCTGCGATGATCGTACCGGTCGTCGTGATTGGAATACTCACGGTCGGCATTAACCTTGCGCTGGATTCCAGCGGTGGAAGGCGCTGAACATGGCTGCCACCATTCAGGTCGAAAATCTTGAGATCGTTGGGCGCCGAGGGAACGGCGCGGAACTTCCGATCGTCCGTGATGTCAGTTTTTCGGTCCAGCGCGGAGAAATGCTGGCGTTGATTGGGGAATCCGGCTCCGGCAAGACCACGGTGGCACTTTCACTGCTCGGCCATATCCGGAAAGGATGCCGGATTGCCAGCGGGACGATTAGGGTTGCGGGATATGACGTGACGACTCTGACCCCGCATGAATGCCGCTCCATCGGGGGGCGAGTGATCAGCTATGTTGCGCAGAATGCCGGAAGCGCCTTCAATCCGGCATTGTCGATCATGCGGCAGGTCGTAGAGCCAGCATTGGTTCATCGCACTTTGCCCAGGCGGGATCTGGAAGCCCGGGCAGTTTCCCTGTTCCGGGCGCTAGCGCTTCCTGACCCCGAAACAATCGGTGAAAGGTATCCGGGAGAGCTGTCGGGTGGCCAGTTGCAGCGGTTAATGGCCGCTATGGCTCTGATGACAGATCCTGAAGTCGTCGTTTTCGATGAACCGACAACAGCTCTGGACGTCACGACCCAGATTGAAGTGCTTTCTGCCTTCAAAGCCGTTTTCGCAGAGCGCGGGATAACGGGCGTGTATGTGACGCATGATCTGTCGGTTGTGGCACAGATTGCCGATCATGCCGTCGTCCTCAAAGATGGAGCCATCCGGGAGGCCGGAACGGTGTCGAAGATCCTGTTTCAGCCCGAGGATCCTTATAGTCAGGCCCTTCTTGCCGCTGCAGAACCCTGTTCACGACAAGCGGACCTTGCCGGCCAGCCTGAGCAACGTAGCCTGCTGGAGGTGCGTAATCTGGTGGTGGGGTACGGGCAACGCACTGCCGCTGGACTGCCAGAGAAAGTGATCGTCAATCATGTCAGCTTCAGTGTTCCGAAAGGACGTATGCTGGGCGTGATCGGGGAATCCGGTTGTGGAAAGAGCACCTTGGCGCGCGCGATTTCCGGCCTTCAGCCCTGGGCAACCGGAGAGCTTCTGCTGAATGGAGAACCGCTGGCTGGGAATGTGAGAGAGCGTACGCCTGACCAGCGGCGCCATCTGCAGCTTGTGGCTCAGAACGCAGATAGCGTGCTGAACCCTTCGAAGCCCATAGGACAAACCCTTGCGCGGGTCGTTCGTTTTTATGGTGGTTTACGGGGGGCTGCCGCCACCCGGCGTGTGAATGAGTTGCTGGATATGGTTCGCCTTTCGCCCTCTCTCGCTTCCCGTCTGCCTTCGGAGCTATCTGGCGGCCAGAAACAGAGGATCAACTTTGCACGGGCGCTGGCAGCCGATCCGCAGATCGTACTATGCGACGAAATCACAGCGGCTTTGGATACGGTTGTGGCGGCTGCCATTCTGGATCTGATGAAGGAATTGCAGCGTGATCTGGGGCTTTCGTTCATCTTTATTACCCATGATCTGCATGCTCTTCAGTCCATCTGTGATCGTGTTGCCGTGCTGTATGCGGGGCAGGCTGTGGAGGTTGGCCCGGCCATGGCATTGGGGAAGGGCGTGCATCATCCATACACCCGACTGTTGCATGATTCCGTTCCTCTCATGGAGCCAGGGTGGCTGGAGAGCACACGAACAAGGCACGCGGATGAGGCCATGCCTGCGACCCTATTAAATTCACTCTCTCTTGATCCGGAACTATGCTGCTTTCTTGCGCGGTGCCCTGATCGTGTGAGCGGCCTCTGCGACAGGGTTCCGCCTCCTGTTCGCTCTGTTCCAGAAGGCCCCAGAGTTCTTTGTCATTTGCCTGCGTCAATCTGTTCGGAGTTTTCGACATGACATTTCCCCTGAATGATCCAGATCTTTTCCGTCAGACCGCCTTTCTCGGAGGAGACTGGAAAGCATCCAAGAGCGGCAAGACCCTGACCGTCGATAACCCTTCAACGGGTGAGATCATCGGCAGTATCCCGGCCTGCACGGCTGAAGAAACCCGCGCTGCCATTGAAAGCGCGCGGCTTGCGCAGGGCAAATGGCGTCGGAGCTCAGCGGCAGATCGTGCGGGTCTGCTGATGGCGTGGTACCAGCTGATGCTGGACCATGCTGATGATCTGGCCAAGATCATGACACTTGAGCAAGGCAAGCCTCTGGCAGAAGCCAAGGGAGAGGTTGGTTATGCTGCGTCTTTCCTCAAATGGTTCGCGGCTGAAGCCGAGCACGTACAGGGCAATGCTCTGGTGCCGACAGACGACCGCCGGGTCATCATCCTGAAAGAGCCAGTGGGAGTGACAGCGGCCATTACGCCCTGGAATTTCCCTCTTGCCATGATTACCCGCAAATGTGCCCCGGCTCTTGCCGCAGGGTGCAGCATGGTAATCAAACCCTCAGAGCTCACACCGTACTCTGCTTTGGCTCTAGCTGTTTTGGCAGAACGTGCAGGCCTTCCAAAAGGGCTCCTGTCTGTTGTGACGGGCTATGCGCAGGAGATTGCTCCGGAACTGACCGCAAGTCCCGTTGTGCGCAAACTGTCTTTCACGGGCTCTACGAAAGTCGGGTCGCTGCTGATGCGTCAGTCCGCGGACACGATCAAAAAGCTCAGCCTTGAACTGGGCGGGAACGCTCCTCTTATTGTTTTTGATGACGCCGATCTTTCTGTTGCGGTGTCTGGAACAATGCTGAGTAAATTCCGGAACGCCGGGCAGACCTGTGTCTGCGCGAACCGCGTTTACGTTCAATCCGGAATTCATGATGCGTTTCTGGAAAAACTCGCAGCAGAGGTGATGACCCTGAAGACGGGCGACGGATTTGATCCGCAAACGCAGATTGGACCGCTGATTAACGAAGCGGCCGTCGCCAAGGTAAAGGAACATGTAGAAGACGCTTTGGCTAAGGGCGCTCGCATTGTGGGTAAACCACTGGACATTAACGGTCGGTTCGCCTCTCCCGTGCTGCTGGCGGATGTGACGTCCGAGATGCGGATTGCACAGGAAGAAACGTTTGGTCCGATCCTGCCCGTGTTCCGCTTCGATAACGAGCAGGATGCCGTGCAGCAGGCCAATGCTACTCCCTTCGGTCTGGCGAGCTATTTCTTTACGAATGACATCGCGAGAGGTTGGCGGGTTGGCGAGGCTCTCGATTTTGGCATGGTAGGACTGAACACCGGTTCCATCTCCCTTGTGTCAGCACCTTTCGGGGGCGTGAAGCAGTCCGGGCTCGGCCGGGAAGGGGGCGCGCTGGGCCTTGAAGAATTCCTGGAAGTGAAGAGCTTTCACATTGGACTGCCGACTGCACAATGACCGTCGTTGAAGAGAGAATGGCCTGACTTATGGCAATCGCGCCCAAGCTTGATCGTATTGATCTTAAAATCCTTGCTCAGCTGCAGAAGAATGGCCGGCTGACCAATGTGGAACTGGCAAACCGCGTTGGTCTGTCTGCAAGTCCATGTCTCATTCGCGTCAAGCGGCTGGAAGCAGCTGGTTACATTGTGGGATATGGGGCGCAGATTGCCCTGCAAAAAATCTCAAGCGTCATGACTGTCTTTACAGAAGTCACACTCTCAGATCACAGACGGGATGACTTTTTTCGCTTTGAGACTGCAATGCAGAAAGTGGAATCTCTGGTGGAGGCGCATCTTATCAGTGGTGGGTACGATTACCTTCTGAAATTCATGGTCAGAAACATTGATCATTATCAGGAAACAATTGAAGCTCTTCTGGATCAGAATATCGGTATCGAGAAGTACTTTAGTTTTATTGTTATAAAATCTCCCATTCTGAAGCCAGCATTTCTGATCGAAAGTCTTACCAGAAACACGGAGCGTTCGTTATGAGCCTGAAAAATGCGAATGTACGTGAACAGACGGCCATTAACCTCCGGGGTATGACCGAGGAAGATCTGGGGGCGGCATCGGGTCTTTCAAAGGTATTAGGATGGCCGCACCGTCTCGAAGACTGGGATTTCATGCTGCGTCTTGGTCGTGGATTAGTCGCCACGTTGGAAAGTGGAGAAATCATAGGCACCATTATGTGGTGGTCGTTTGGGGAGCGTCACGCCACAGTCGGGCTCATTATTGTCAACGGGGCGTGGCAAGGGCACGGGATCGGCACAAACATGCTGACCACTGTGCGCAGGCTTCTGCCTGGCCGCTCAATATCCCTTAATGCGACACCGGCTGGCCAGCCGCTCTATGAAAAACTGGGTTTTGTTCCGACGGAGATTGTGGAGCAGCATCAGGGTAATGGTGTGTCTTCTCCCATTATCGCTCTGGATGCGGGCCAGCGGCTGCGGCCGGTTGTTCAATATGATCTTCAGGATCTCATAGCGTTCGACAGGGCTGCTACTGGGATGGATCGATCTGCGCTTGTTGAAGATCTGGTGCAGAATGCCAAAGGCGTTGTGATCGATACGGAAGAGGGGATCCGGGGATACTCGTTCTGCCGCCGGTTCGGATGGGGATGGCTGATTGGTCCTGTCGCAGCGGAAACGACAGAGCAGGCAAAGGCGCTCATTTCGCATTGGATTGGTACGTATGGTGGAGAATTTATCAGAATTGATACGCCGACTTCATCTGGTCTCTCAGGCTGGCTGGATGAAATGGGGCTGATCCGCGTGGACGTCGTTAACACAATGTCGACCGAGCCTGTGGTGATCTCTGAAAATGCTCCGCAATATTTTGCTCTGACCAGTCAGGCTCTCGGTTAAGGATTATTGAAATGTCTTTTGTGCTGAAATCTACTGAAGAGCGTGCGCGTCTGTGGAAGCCAATGTTCGCTAGCGAACTGCCTGAACTAGCGTTTCATGTCTGGCCTGAGACCGGCGATCCGCAGAAAGTTCGCTATCTGGCCGCGTGGCAGCCACCGGAAAATCTGGCAGAAAACTTTTCTAATCTTGAGGTGCTTTTTTCTGTCGGTGCAGGTGTGGATCAACTGAACCTCGCCTCAATCCCCGAAAATGTCCGGGTCGTCCGTATGATGGAGCCAGGCTTGGCGGAGGGAATGATAGAATACGTCCTCTGGGCTGTTCTTTCTTATCATCGAAATATGTTCCAGTACGCGCGTCAGCAAGAGGCACATGTCTGGAAAGGTACACCAAACGTATCTTCAAGCCTGTTTCGGGTAGGGGTGATGGGCATGGGAGCGCTTGGTACGCCTGTCCTAAAAAAGCTGTCGCAGTTTGGATACGTCTGTCATGGCTGGAGCAGAAGCCGACATGACATTCCCGGAATCAAAAGCTATGCAGGGCCCGAAGAACTGGATGCTTTTCTGGCGGCCACAGATGTCCTTGTCTGCTTGATGCCCCTGACTGAAGCCACAAAAGGGATTTTGAACAAAGAATTATTCGCCAAGCTTCGAAAAGGGGCCTGTCTTATCAACTGTGGGAGGGGCGGCCATCTTGCACAGGATGATCTGCTTTTGGCGTTGGATGAGGGACTACTGAGCCAAGCCGTTCTCGACGTGACCGATCCGGAGCCCCTTCCTGAGGACCATCCGTTCTGGAACCATCCTTTGATTACCCTTACGCCGCACATTGCAAGTTCTTCGCATGCTGAGACAGGTGGAGAAATGATTTTGAAAAATATCTTACAGTTTGAGAAGGGGGCGGAAATGGTTGGAGAAATTAACAGATCTTCTGGATATTAATTTCTCCCTAGCACTACAGTTGCGTTTTTATTTTAATGCGTGAGAGATATACTGCTGCCTGATGGGCTCGTCGAAACACGGACCACCGTAGGATATGCGGGACCCGGATCTGGGCCTGGATGATTTTCACGACGAGGCGACGGATTTCGTGAATTGACCACTTGGAGGGATCGAAGAACCGTTGATTGATGTGCGTGGCCCGTGATTTCTGGCTTTTGGCGATTTGGATGGTTCGAAAAACTCCTTTGCTCTGAGCTGTTCTATGTGATTCCCTTTCTTCGGTTTTCGTTGAGGGAATGGCGCTATGAAACAGCTTGGTTTCTTTGACGTTGAAGAGCGGCTTGCTCGGTTGAGCGGGCTTGGCGATCAGCTCGAAGCATTTGGAGGGATCGAAGAACCCTTGATTGATGTGCTTGGCTCACGATTTAAGGCTTTTGGCGATTTGATCGACGGTTTTTGGGGTCGCTTTTGATCTGCGTTTTG
>NZ_JOPH01000053.1:0-791 GCF_002153615.1 Gluconobacter sp. DsW_058 | reverse complement strand
AGAGGTGGACCCCATTTTTTGGACAGGTGTCTAAGCTATAATCCGACCTGAAAGAGGACGGGTTTTATGGGCAAGGTTACGCGCGAGAGGTATGGGGCGGAGTTCAAATCACGGGTTGCCCTGGAAGTGATCCGTGGGGAGCTGACGCTGGCGGAACTGGCATCGAAACATGGGGTGCATCAGACGATGATCGCTCAATGGAAACGGCAGGCGATCGAGGGGATGGCGGCGAGCTTTTCCGGGAAGACAGTGTCTGAGCCCCCGATCAGCCCTGCTGATGTCGAGAAACTGCACGCGAAGATAGGCGAGCGTCTCGTGGAACGGGATTTTTACGCGATGCCTCTGTTCGGTTGGGCGTGATCAGAGGCGGCAGATGATTGACCCGAAGCGAGCGCGCCTGCCGATCATCCGGCAATGCACACTGCTGCACCTCAACCTGTCGGGCGTTATTGGCCTGTGCCACAGAGCGAGGCCAATCTGGTGTTAATGCGGCTGATCGACGCCCAGTTCCTGGAAACGCCGTATTATTATGGCTCCCGGCAGATGACATGGCATCTGCGCCGCCTGGGACATGAAGTCGGTCGCAAGCGGGTGTCCGGCGGCTCATGGCGAGCATGGGCCTGCGGGCGATCTATCAGAAGCCACGCACGAGTGTGCCCCATCCGGAGCATCGGAAATATCCGTATCTGCTGCGGGATCTGATCATCGACCGGCCCAACCATATTTGGTGTGCCGATATCACGTATATCCCCATAAAACGGGGATTTCTCTACCTCGTGACGATCATGGAC
>NZ_JOPH01000052.1:0-290 GCF_002153615.1 Gluconobacter sp. DsW_058 | reverse complement strand
GAGGCCGTATTGGTTTTATCCAGCAGCCCTTCTCTCAATCGCGCACCATCACTGGCGGCGGCATCCGTTGTCTTTCATTTCCGGATGAACCGGAATTTCCGGTCGATGGAAACATGCGATGTGTAGCCAAAGAACGGGATGGCGAGATCGCTTGACGGGATCGTCCCATCGTCCTGCCAGTCTTCAGGAATACGTCCTGCCCGGAGGTCGGCTTTCTCAGCGTTCGTATTGCGCTGCTTTGGAGCAGCGACCAGCGTGGCATCCAGGATCTGGCCGGACATCGGCAGATA
>NZ_JOPH01000051.1:0-661 GCF_002153615.1 Gluconobacter sp. DsW_058 | reverse complement strand
CTTTTCCTGCTCCAGGGCGTTGACGAGATCGACGGTAGACCAGAACCTGATTTTTCTACGGTGATATTCGATTGCCTGTACGGCCAGGGCAATAGCGACGTGCGTTTTACCCGTCCCGGGTCCACCGATGAGCACGACGTTTTCAGCGCGATCCACGAAGTCTCCTGCATGGAGCTGACGAACTGTGGCTTCATTGATCTCGGCAGCCGAGAAGTCGAAGCCTGCCAGATCCTTGTAGGCCGGAAACTTCGCCGCCCTGATCTGATAGGCAATGGAGCGCACCTCGCGCTCGGCCAGTTCGGCCTTGAGGAGCTGCGCGAGGACAGGAACGGCCGCCTCGAATGCTGGTGCTCCCTGCTGGCCCAGCTCTTCTGTGGCTTGCGCCATGCCGTACAGGCGCAAGCCCCTCAGCATAACGACGAGAGCACCGATAGCAGGATCATGACGCATGGCGGGTCGCTCCACGCAGAGTATCATACCGCCCTGTGTCGGCCCGGGGCTCGCGTTCGAGCTTCAGCGCCTGTGGCGCATCGATCCTTGGACCATCCGTTTTCTTGGCGTCGGTCAGACGGTGCAGTGTGTTGAGGATATGGGTCTTTGTCGCCACGCCATCCCCGATTGCGAGTTCGACAGCACAAAGCACGGCCTGCTCGTCATGATG
>NZ_JOPH01000050.1:0-1379 GCF_002153615.1 Gluconobacter sp. DsW_058 | reverse complement strand
AGAACCAGAGCAAGGATCTCGACCATTTCCCGGTCACCACCGGGACGGCGAAGCAGATGGGTTTGGAGAATGCGAAACGCTTCGGGCAGGTCCGTGAAAGGTGCGCCATTGCGCAAGGCACCCGGTTTGCGCTGGAGTACAGCCAGGTAATGCCGCCAGTCATAGACCGTTCGTCCAGGCAGCCCATGGAAGCGCGTCACGATCCGGGAGTGCTCGCAAAGCACTTTGCCTTCGGCTGCAACAACCAGCCGCTCAGGATAGACGCGCAGACTGACAGGCCGATTGGCAAAGGACGCTGGCACGCTGTAACGATTGCTCTCGAACTGAATGAGGCAGGTCGGCGATACACGCTTGGTGTGCTCGACAAACCCGTCAAATGCTCGTCCCGGCACCATCAGGTGAGGCATCTCCGCCGCATGCGCCGCGGCGACATTGCCAGGCAGTTCGACATGACGCAGGCTGATCCACTGCTCCAGGCAACGCGTCTCAAGCCAGGCATTCAAAGCTGTCAGGTCTGGAAAATTCGGCATGTCCTGCCAGATCTGCCGCCGCGCGTCCTGAACGGTCTTCTCGATCTGTCCTTTCTCCCAGCCTGCGGCCGGATTACAGAATTCCGCCTCGAAGAGGTAATGGCTGACCAAGGCAGAAAAACGCAGATTGACCTGACGGGCTTTGCCCTGCCCGATACAATCCACCGCTGTTTTCATGTTGTCGAAAATACCTCTGCGGGGAACGCCTCCCAGAACGCGGAAAGCCTCTGTCAGGGCATCGAACAGCATTTCATGCGTCTGGAGTGGATAGGCCCGCAAAATGAAGGCACGGCTATAGCAAAGCTTGGTGTGGGCAACCTGCAGTTTGATCCGCCGTCCCCCAATAACCGCCCAGTCCTCACCCCAGTCGAACTGGAAGGCTTCGCCTGGCTGAAAGCTCAGGGGCACGAACACGCCACGCCCCGTCGTCTGTTTCACCTTCTGCTGCTCGGCTTTCCACTCTCTTATGAAGGCGGCAACCCGGCCATACGACCCCGTATAGCCAAGCACTACAAGATCCGCATGAAAGCGGCGCCCTGTGCGTTTATGTTTGCGCGACTTCGAAGCCTCAAGCATCAGCCAGTTCGTCAGCTTTTGTGCAAACGGGTCCAGCTTGCTCATCCGGACAGTGCTCGCAAAAACCGGCTCAAGCGTTTCGGATCGAAGATATTTGCGGATCGTATTCCGCGACAGGTGCGTCCGGCGCTCAATCTCACGGATCGGCAGACGATCCCGATAGTGCCAACGGCGGATTACACTCAACAAGTCCATGCTGATCACTCCTTCGCCTCCCGCGCTCATGCGTCGGGAGCAGTGTCAGGCATGGGTCAATTCTGAATGAAAATTTCC
>NZ_JOPH01000049.1:0-3405 GCF_002153615.1 Gluconobacter sp. DsW_058 | reverse complement strand
TTCGAGCTGATCACCAAGTCCGCTCAATCGAGCAAGCCGCTCTTCAACATCAAAGAAACCCGGCTGCTTCATGATCCATACTCCAATCAACGCAAGGAAAATGGAATCACAGAGCAAACCTCAATACCAGAGGGTTTTTCGAACCCTCCACCTCTATGTACGCGGGTGCGTCAAAAGCACAGACTGTCAGCCAGGGCACAGGCACTGCTGGAAACCAAAATCCAGCCGTTGTTGCCCCTCATCATCGCGGCAAGAGTGCCAACAAGAAAAAAACACCCACACAAACAATCAAACCCTCTGATGCCGAAGCCCCGGCAGGCTCCGCAATAACGACTGACAACGCTGCCAACAGGCGCGTCATTGCTGATGCGAAGGCACAAGGAGCCGCCCCTCGGTCCAGAGAAGAGAACGTTGTTGTAACAGGAACGCTCTTCAGTGATCCAAACGCGACCAATGCGTCGCCGATTGAACACATCACCCGAATGGACATGCAGCGGCGCGGTCTCAAGACAGTGACCGACGTGCTCCAGTCCCTGTCAACGAATGGC
Source organism: Gluconobacter sp. DsW_058 (assembly GCF_002153615.1). Classification (NCBI taxonomy): domain Bacteria; kingdom Pseudomonadati; phylum Pseudomonadota; class Alphaproteobacteria; order Acetobacterales; family Acetobacteraceae; genus Gluconobacter; species Gluconobacter sp. DsW_058. The sequence continues at coordinate 2,857 of NZ_JOPH01000049.1, read as the reverse complement.
GCAGGCAATCTGACAAACGGCTGGTCTGCTGGTGGTGGTTTCGCAACTGGTGGTTCCGCTCCGTCGCTTCGTGGCCTCTCTACCGACTCAACTTTGACGCTCATCGACGGTCAGCGCCTCGCCTATTACGGCCTTGCTGACGATGGCGAGCGCAATTTCGTCGATACCAACTGGATCCCGATGTCGATCATGCAAACGGTCGATGTTCTTGAAGATGGTGGCTCCGCGACCTACGGTGCAGACGCTGTCGCAGGCGTCGTCAACATGGTGACACGCAAGGAAATTCAAGGCGTTGAGGGAAATGCTGAGGGCGGCTTGTCCCAGCGTGGCGATGCCGGTCATCAGCGGCTGTGGGCAACATATGGCCACGGCGATCTGCACCGTGATGGATACAATTTCTATATCAACTCAGAATATCAGCAGGATGACCCTCTCTACTACCGTCAGCTTCAGTCTCCATACAATAGTGGCGACCTGACAGGTATTGGAGGTGGAAACGCCAACTATAACACCCTGCTCCCGGATGGAACGATCAGTCCTTTCGGTGTAACGCCTGCGGCTATCGTCCGACGTAGCGATGGAGCAAACAGCGGAACAGGGGCGTGGCAGCTTCTGAATCCTTCTGCTGGATGCGGCTCTTTTGGATCGGTTGTTACTGGTAGTGTCGTGAGCGGCGATAATGGTAAAAGCCAGACCTGCACCATGAATTCGCAGCGTTATGCTCAGGTGGCGCCAGACATTCGCCGTATCAATGCCACCGCGCATCTTACGGTGAACGTGACACCGCGTTCCCAGCTCGTGGCCATGTTCAATTACTCACAGGCCATGACAACTGTTACTGGGACACCAACAACCACAAGAACTTACAGTCAGGCTGAGTTGGCAAACACGCTTAGCACGCCAATTCCTGCTTATCTTCCAAACGGACAGCTCAACCCTAACGATCCGTTCGCTGCCGAAGGCAAGGCCGCAGAGGTCGATTACCGTTTTGCAGACCTTCTCCCGACCACAACAGAGTTTAATCAGAACTTCCGCGGGTCCGTTCGCTACGCAGGCTGGGAGCCCTCTGACTGGGGTTCAGACTGGCATTATAATGCCGATTTCGTAGGCATGGCGACACGCCTGACCCAGACCATCACGGGCGTCCCCACAATCAACAGTCTTGAGAACGCGATTACAAGCGGCGACTATAACTTCGTCGATCCTTCGCAAAACTCACAGGCCGTTCTAAACGCGCTGGCTCCCCGGAGTGTTATTACAGCCACAACATCTGAATATTCTGGGAATCTGACAGCCAACAAAGGTCTTTTCAAGCTTCCGGGTGGCACGGCCAACCTCGCAATTGGCGCCAATTTCCGCCATGAGGCATTGAACGATCCGTCGGCCAATCCGCTAAATATTGCGGATCCTGGAGCACAGTACGTTGGCACAATCAATCCCGTGAATGCAAAAGGAAGTCGTTGGGTTGAATCCGGTTTCTTTGAAGTCGGCTTACCATTCCATAAAATGGTCAATGTGGACGTCTCGGGCCGTTACGACAATTACAACGAAAGCACGGGCAACAGCTTCCACCACTTTTCCCCCAAAGTGGGCCTCCAGTTCAAACCAACGAAAATGCTGACCCTTAAGGGAACATTCAACCAAGGTTTCCGAGTTCCAAGTTTCTCTGAAACCGGTGGCTCGAATGTCGGTTACGTGACCTATGATCCGTCTGCTGTCACATCTTTCGTCAATCAGCATCGGAGTGCTGACGGCTCAGCCAATACCTACGCCCAGCCCTACTCAATCGGTGAAAATACGTCTGGCAATCCAAATCTTCGTCCAGAAACATCGACTGGGTTCTCAGGGGGACCAGTATTCAAGCCAACGGACTGGCTGACAATCAGTGCGGATTACTACTATATTCGCAAAAACCACTATATTGCGCCTAATCCCTATGGTGTCGCTGCTATGGCGACCGACTATCTAGAGGGAAATGCTCTCCCAAGCGGCGTAACCGTCACCCCTGACGTTGCTGACACGCAGAACCCAAGTGGACAGCTACGCCCTGGCTTGATCAACCTTGGCTACGTTAACACGAAGAAGCTGATCACGGATGGTTTTGACCTGAAAATCCAGGCACAGAAGCACCTTCCCGGCCCTCTCCATGACGTTCTCTGGGTAAGTAAGGGCGAAGCGACTTTTGTCCATCGTTACAATATCTATCTGCCTGCTTCATCAGGTGGCGGTGTAGAGCGCTTTGCAGGAACACTTGGCCCTTACAGTGCAGTTTCTTCTTCAGGAACACCACGCTGGCGCGCGAACTGGGCCAACACTTTCATGTGGAAAGGGCTCTCCGTCACACCGACCGTATATTACACAAGTGGTTATCGCTTGACTGCGGACGACTATTCCGGAGCTGGCACAAGCGGCGGTTGCGCTAACGTAATCTCCAACAGTGCGTATTATCCCTCCCAGTGTCATGTAAAAGGTTTCTGGGATGTTGATCTGACGGTCAACTATCAGGTGAACCGTCGCTGGAATATTTACGCGAACGTCTACAATCTTCTTGGCTTCCGAGCACCGTATGACTTCGGTACATATGGCGGCTATCTTTATAACTCTTCCTGGGCTCAAAATGGCGTTGTCATGCGTTCATTCCAGTTTGGTGTAAACGTTACGCTGTAGTCCTTGATACCCATCTATTGTAGTTTCAAATTTCCGATGATTTAGGGAAATTCAATAGACTGCCTGCGGACGAGTAAATTACTATTCCGCAGCTTTCTTCGATGTGGCGTCGCAGATGGAGGGATCGAAGAACCGTTGGTTGATGCGCTTGGCTCGCGATTTAAGGCTTTTGGCGATTTGATTGACGGTT